>CAIRBD010000388.1 GCA_903876745.1 uncultured Gemmatimonadota bacterium | reverse complement strand
GGATGAAAGTTCCGCACGTTGAAGGAGTAGCAAACCACGACGGCCCCGAGTCATGCACGCTGGTCCGCGAGGGCGAGCGTGAAGCGTTGGCGCGGGGAGACGCAGGCTGGCTAATGAGCCGCGAAATCAGGGCGCGCACGGGCGGCGACAGCCGCTCGCACTGCAAGCCCCTGCGCAGATCCGCGCCCGTCCCGTCGATCGACTGAGGTGAAATCGTGTCGAGCGAGCACGGGCCTGCACGGCCGCGACCCAGTCGCGGGCGAACGCAGGCTGCGCAGCGAGTCATGAATCAGCGAATCCCCCGGCCCGGGGCCACGGAAGAGGGGTGCGCGAGGGGAGAAACCGGCGGCCCGGCCCACTCGATGCGGATCGAAAAATCCAAAGCAATTCAATGTGATTCGCTAGTGTCGTGAAAATTCGCCGTGTGATCCAGAGCATGCAATGGTCGCCGTCTCAGTGTCAGCGCTTCTTGTACAAGCGCTGACTATCCCGACCAGAGACTAGACCTGAGACGACGACCGGAGACACGATGACATTGCTGCACTTTTCTGTCACGCCGCCCGCGCGGCGTCGCACCCGTTTGCCCGATTGGGCCGGCGAATTTGCTCTTCTCATTGCGCACTTGCAGAGCACCGGCGTCCTCGCTGAGCTCCCCGAGCGACTGCGGGTCCAGCGCCAGGGCGGGTACTGCGGCTTGGACATCGTCCTGTTCCTGTTGGCTTTTTTCTGCTGGACCGGGCCGCGCAGCTTGAACAAGTTCGGCGAGGCCTGCGCGAGTTCCGGCGACGCGCTTGCCGCCGTCGGTGGCCGTTCGGATTGGCCGACTCCGTCGTCGGTTTCGCGCTTCCTTTCCGCCGCTGGTCGTGCGGATTTGGATGAATTTGGCACATGGTTGTTGGGGGCCGGTGCGGGTGCGTCCGCGCTCGTGGGCGCACCCGTCGCGATGGCGCGCGACACGTGCGGCGCCTCGTGGTCGGTGTTCGACTTTGACCCGTCGGTCCAAGCGCAGCACCTGCGGGCGCTGCCGGAAGGCCCAGATCTCCCGCCGGCTCGGCGACGCTCGAATGGTCTTTGCGCGCCCGGCTATCCCGGCCGCAAGCGCGGCGACACCCAGTTCTCGACGGGCTTTGTGATCAGCTCTGGCAGCGGCACTTGGCTGCAGGCGACCGTCGAGCCAGGCAATTGCGATATCGCGCGGTGCACGCCGCTCATGGCCAAGGCCATCGTCCAGGCGATGACGGACGCCGGCAATCCGCTGGACCATTCACTGGTCCGCATCGACGGTGCCGCCGGCCACGCCTCGGCAGTCGCGCCGTTCGTTCAAGCTGGCGTCCATTATCTCGTGCGATTGGCCAGTTGCGCGCTGTTGCAGCAGCCCGACATCGCCGCGTTCCTCGCAAGCGCGACGTGGTTCGCCGTTCCGGATTCCGGCAGTGGTCCGTCACGTCAGGCGTGTGATTTGGGCTCGTGGTTGCTGCAAAACCACGATTGGCAAGGCGAATTCGACCTGCCGCCCGCACGTCTCGTCGTCTCGCGTTTCCCCGCAAAGGCCAAGCGCGGCGCGGGCATCTTCCTCGACGGCTGGCAGTACGAAGTGTTTGCCACCGACATCAATGCTGCCGCGTGGCCGGCGCCAGAGACCGTCGAACTCTACTACGGCCGCTGCGGCTTGGAGAATCGCTTCGCCCAAATGTTCAAGGATCTCGGGCTGGACCACGCGTACTCGCAAACGCCCGCAGGCCAGCGCCTGGTCACGCTGGTCGGCCTGTGGACGGCGAATCTGCGCACCGTGATGGGCGCCGGCGTCGTCGGCGATCTGGGCGAGCCAGTGCCGCAAAAGCCGCGCGAAGTTCACGAAATCCCGCCGGCTGGGCCAGCGCCGATTGTCGTGCCGACCGTGGCTCTTGCGCCGGAGGTAACGGTCTCAGAAGTGCCAATGACGCGCGAGGCCGCCACGCCCATGCTTGCCAAGCTGGACTGGGCCAAAGTGCTGGCGAAGCATCCCGGCTGGCTCTGGAACGGCGAGCTGAAGTGTCCCGCCGGCCATGTCCCGCGATTTCATGCAGTTCGGCCAATGGAAGGCGCGCTCTACGCCATCTTCCGAGTGCGCAGGAACATCTGCCGGGAATGCCCGCTGCGGTCCAATTGCACGAAATCGACAGATCCAAACTATTCCAAACACATCCACGCCAATCTGGGGCGCGTGCCGCGAACAATCGCGCTCCGTGATTCGCCCGGACCACAAACAGCGCCCCGATGGCTGGCGCCGCTGTCCGCGCCGCCCGGCCACTTGCGACCCGCCGTGGCGCCGCTCGTGCCGTCGGCTCTCCGTCAGGCGTGGTGCGCCGTGATTCAGACCGCGAGAGCCGACGTGACGCGGCCGCCAGCGCCAGCGAAAAATCGGCCGCCGTGGCTGGCTGACAACGAGATTGTGCGACAGCGTCGACGCAAGACCTGGCGCGCGCGCGTCGACCGGTACGCGCTGCGCGAACGCGCAAGTCTGCGCATCCACGCCCCGACGCGGGCGAACGCGGTGGCGCTCGCGCGTGTCGTGCAAGGGACTGGGATGTAAGTGTTTTTCTGTTGCGGATCGAGTGGGCGGCAGGCTGGTTTTTCCCCTCAGATCGCGAAAAGAAAGACTTCTCTTACCGGCAAATCCGCATCGCGAACCAAGATCAGCTGGCCGCGCCGCAGGCGCATGAGCCGCGCGCAGCGCGTAGCCGCGCCGCAGGCGCATGAGCCGCGCGCAGCGCGTAGCCGCGCCGCAGGCGCATGAGCCGCGCGCAGCGCGT
>CAIRBD010000387.1 GCA_903876745.1 uncultured Gemmatimonadota bacterium | reverse complement strand
CGGAACGAGCGACGGTTCCTGTCGGGACGGAAGGACAAGCGCCTACTCTTGAGAACGATCACGTGGCCCCAGGCTGTGTTCATCGGCTTGCCGATGCTCCTTCGCGAGGCGCTGGACGCCCTCCGCGACTATCGCGCTGCCATGGCGACGACAGGGGCGATTGAACAGCAGCGACGTACGCGGGAGCGCTGTACCGCCTGCGTGCTAGCGTACCTTGTACCCGCCATCATGCTGAACGACGGGATGCGCCCGCACAACTACGCCGGCGGCCTTGTCAACGATCACCTGCGGTTCGACCTGCGTCGCGACGGCGCGGGAAACGTCTGCGGGATCGAGAATGTCCTCCTCCTCTGGCGCGGCGATGATGAGGAAGGGCCCCGTCTCAAGATGCGGCGCAGTACGGAGGACGGCCTGCCGCGGTCGCGCCCCAAACTGATGGATGTGGCCCTGGTCCACCAGGGCGTCCTCTTCGACTACCTGACCGCCCTCCGCCCCTGGACGCTCGCCGCGTTGGGGATCATCGGAGACGTACGCGACTACCGTCTGGAAACCGACCAGAGCGGCCTTTTCGTTCACGCGGAATCTACGGACCGGCACGGCCGATACACCGAGCAACGCATCAGTCAGATCTTCGGTGAGTCGCTGCATCGGATGGCACGCACCGCGCTCGGACGCGAGCTGCCCGACTGGGACGCTCCGGAGCTGATGGACAAATACCACGGGCTGTTCGCCGGACATTCCAATCGGTTGCTGTTCGTGAGCTACCATGGCGGCATCCGAGGGCAGTGGTACTATGCCAGGTACCATACGGACACCACCGAGGCCGTGGCGAGACAATGGTACTCCGCCGTGCAGGACGTGATGATCGCGAGCCGCGCGCGCCTCGGCTGGGAACATCCGCACTACTTCGACGATCTCTGGGCGACTGTCACCGGCAGCAAGCCGAGCCGTTGCGATCGGCCGCTGCTGATTGACTGGACGGAGTTCGATCACAACAACCCCGAGCAGGCGCTGGAGGCGGCCCTGCGCCGCGAACGGCTCCAGGAGGACGGCTGAGTCAGGACTCGTCCGCACGACAACGGGTCTGCGTCGAGACGCGACGCCGCGAACGTGTTCCTCACGGCGGCGGCCGGCGCAACCTACCAGGGGTCACCCTGCCACGAACTCCGTCACGGCGCGCACGACGTCAGCGTGCTTGAGCATCCGCCGATGGCCGCCCGCGTCGAGCTCCATCAGTCGCGCGTTGGGATATGCCTTCGCCGTCTCGCGCCCATCGATCACCGGCACTTCGCGGTCGTCGGGGTCGTGCACCACGAACACGGGCAACGATTGCGTGACCGCGATCTGCTTGAGCGACGGCGCGTCCTCGTTCAGACCGAGGCGACGCATCATCTCGCGGTGGAAGGCGGCCCGTGTGCGTGGCCCGGCTCCCATCCAGTGGAGATAGCGGTCGCGGACCTCGATGAAGTCGGCCGGGCTGCCGAGGATGACGGCGCGCCGCACGCGCAGGCCATCGTGCAGTGCGAGGGTGATGGAGGCGCCGCCCATCGAGTGGCCGACGGCCGCGCGGAACGGGCCGACGTCCGCTTGCACCGCACACAGCGCGCGGGCGAAATGGTACGGACCGGCTTCCGTGCCCGGACTCGCGCCGTGCGCGGGGCCGTCGAGGGCGATCACACGGAGGCCGCGTTGCACCAACGGCTCCACGAAGAACCCCATCTGAGTGCCTCGCCCTTCCCATCCGTGCAGCAGTACGACCGGCTCGCCGGTCGCGGGGCCCCACTCGGTGATGTGCAGCGCGCCGATCATCCGTTCGCGCCCTTTGGATGCGAGCGCCTGCTCCCACGGCGGCG
>CAIRBD010000386.1 GCA_903876745.1 uncultured Gemmatimonadota bacterium | reverse complement strand
GTTGTCCTCGGTCTTGGCCCACACCACCGCCACGTGCGCCACGGAGCCGTTCGTGATCCACATCTTGCTGCCGTTCAGGATCCACGTGCCGTCGGCCTGCTCGCGGGCGCGCGTGATCATGCCGCCGGGGTTCGAGCCATAGTCGGGCTCCGTCAAGCCGAAGCAGCCGATCGCCTCGCCCGTCGCCATCTTCGGCAGCCAGTGCCGCTTCTGCTCTTCACTGCCGAACGTGAAGATCGGATACATCACGAGCGAACCCTGCACGCTCGCGAACGAGCGGATGCCCGAATCGCCGCGCTCGAGCTCCTGGTTGATGAGCCCGTAGCTCACGTTATTCAGCCCGGCGCAGCCGTATTCCTCGGGCAGATTCGCGCCGAGCATCCCCATCTCACCCATCTCGGGAATGAGTTCGGTGGGAAAGCGGCCGTCCACGTAGCACTGGCCGATGATGGGGAGCACGCGCTCGTCCACCCACTGGCGGATCGTGTCGCGAACGGCGCGCTCTTCTTCAGTGAGTGCAGCGTCGATGTTGAACAGGTCGCCGGCGCGGGGCTTGAGGTGCGCCGAGGCGAGATGGGTTTCGATGGTCTCGGTCATCCGCGAAAGATAGCATCCCCGGCTCGCGGCAGTGTCCTCCGTCGCACCACGCCCCAGGTTGCGAGCGCCACGGCCGCCGCGGCCGTCACCTGAGCGGCCAGCACCACATTGGCGGCCTCCGGCAGCGCCTTCGGCCCCGTGTGCCGCGAGGCGATCCCCCAGAACGCCCACGCAAGCACCAGCGGAAAGACGACTTCCGCGTGGCGGTACACCATCCACGCGCCGAGCCCCGCCCCGACGACGAGCATCACGACGGCCCACGTCTGCGGTGCGAAACCCCAGGCGTCCCACTTCCACAGCCAGAACACATCCGACGCGTTCGCGATCGTCGCGACGGAGATCCACCCGAGGTACAGCCCGAACGGAACGTCCACGCACAGCGTCTCCGCCGCGCCGAACCTCGCGCGGCCCACCCCGAGGCGGGCGTAGCTCATCTTCAGCGACACGAGCAGCGCCACCATCACGGCCAGGCTGAGCCCGAACTGCCCGTAGTGCCAGCAGAACAGCCACGCGGCGTTCAGCGCGTTGCTGAGCGCAAACCAATACCCCAATCGCACGAAGCGCTCGGCACCGCGCCTCGACGGCGCGAGCTGATACGCGGAGAACGCAAGCCAGCCGAGGTAGATCACCCCCCAGATGGCGAAGACGTAGCCGGCCGGCACGAAGTACACTTGAAAACGGTCGGACACCGCGCCGGTGTTCTGCCCGTTGAGCGGCAGCGCGTTGGCGAGCGCGTTGACCGTGATCGCGCCGAGCGTCGAGAGGAGGTTGGCCCACGGCCGCGCTGAGGCGGTGACTGATTGCTGGTTCACGGTCTGAGTTCCGTGTGAGTGATTCATGGTTCGAGCAGCGGACACCGGTAACGAACGCTCAACGCAGCGGCCGGGTTGCAGCGGCCGGCGCGCCGATCGTCCGCGCCTTCCGCCGGAACGCCGCTCCGTGGTCCACCGGCAGCCCGCTTTCGTCCTGCCACTGGTGCACCATCTCGTGCAGCAGGGTGAGCACGACTTCGTCCCAGCCGTGCCGACGAAAATGTCCGCGCGAAATGGCGATCTCCGGCTTCACGCCGTCGCGCCGCGGCGTGTAGTGCCCGAGCCGCGACTTCATCCGCCGCGACACCCGCATCGGCACGGTCGAAAGTC
>CAIRBD010000385.1 GCA_903876745.1 uncultured Gemmatimonadota bacterium | reverse complement strand
GGATACGTGACCTGGTCCTCGACGATGCGCGGCGCCTGCTCGCTGTACTCCGTCTGCACGATCACCTGCACGTCGCTCAGGTCGGGGAGCGCTTCGAGCGGCGTGCGCTTGAGCGCCCACACACCGGCCGCGATCGCGCTCACAGCGAAGAGCAGCACGATGAGCCGCTCGGCGACCGACCACGCGATGATGCGTTTCAGCATGGCGGCCTCACGGCTTCTTCGGCGTGGGGACCATGCCGGGCATCTTGCCGTGGTCCATGCCGGGCATCGTGCTGTGGTCCATCCCCGGCATGTCCGCCATCGGATCGGCGGATTTCGCGCCGGGCGCCGCCTTCGGCGCGCCCATGTCCATTCCCGGCATATTCGCCATCGCGGCCATCGCGGCGCCGAGGTTCGATTCCGCGTCGACGAGGAACGTGGCCGACGCCACGACGGTCTCCCCTTCCGCGACGCCGCGCCGGATCTCCACGCGCTCGTCGGTATTGCCGCCGAGTTCCACCTCGCGGGGCGTCAGCATGCCGTCGGCGCCCTTCACGAACACGAACACGCGCGTGCCCGTCATGAGCACGGCGCCGCGCGGCACGCTCAGCACGCCCGCGCGCGCGTCGCCGCGGATGCGGATCGTGGCGTACATCCCCGGCTTCAGCGCGCCATCGAGGTTCAACATCGCCACGCGGATCTTCGCGGTGCGCGTCTCCGGCGTGATCGACGGCGCGATGTAGGTGATGCGTCCGTCGCGCGGCGCGCCCGGTTCGAACGTGAACTCCGCCGCGACTGCCTGGCCGAGGTGCACGCTCCCGAGGTCGCGCTCGAACACTTCGCCCTCGAGCCACACCTCGCGCAGGTCGGCCACCTGATACACGCCGTCGCCCGCCATGATGCGCTGTCCCGAGAGCACGTTCTTCTGCACGACGACGCCGCGCAACGGGGAGCGCAGGGTGAGCGTCTTCTGCACCTCGCCGGTGCGTTCGAGCCGCGCAACGTCGGCGTCGGGCACATCCCAGTACTTGAGGCGGCGGCGGGCGCCGGCCAGCATCGACTCCGCATTCCGCACCGCATCGGCGTCGGCGTGCGCCACGTCGGCCACGAGCTGTCGCGCGAGCAGCAGTTCCTCCTGCGCGGTGACGAGCATCGGCGAATACAGACGCAACAACGGGTCGCCCTCCTCCACCGGCTGGCCGGTGAACGAGACGAACAACTGTTCCACATACCCGTCCACCTTGGGCGTGATCGCCTTCACCTTGGTCTCGTCATACGCCACGAGTCCCACCGTGCGCACCTCCGACACGAGCGGCCCGCGTTCGACCGCGGCATAGGTCACGCCGATGCGCTTGGCCGATTCCGGCGAGAGCATGACGGGCCCCCCGTTGGCATCCGCCGTGGCGCTGGTCGCTCCGCCCGCGGCGTTCGGCACGCTCCTGGCGCGCGTGAACCACCACGCGCCGGCGACGCCGCCGGCGACGAGCACGGTGAACGTCAGCCAGCGTCGCACCGTGCCCGCCGCACTGCGCGGCGC
>CAIRBD010000384.1 GCA_903876745.1 uncultured Gemmatimonadota bacterium | reverse complement strand
GTACCAGGTGGCCGGCGGCAGCGGCGAGAACGGCAACGAGTACTACATGTACGGGCAGGGACGCTGGGGCGTCTCGCCGTGGGAGAAGCCCGAGCTCTACCGCTTCGAGAGCGCGCTCGCTCACGCGCCCGAAGCCACCTCGCCGTTCCTCATCATGCACGGCACCGCGGATCCCACCGTCGGCTTCAGCGAGGGGATGAACTTCTACAACGCGCTCCGCTTCAACGGCAAGAGCGCGGTGTTCCTCGCGTATCCGGGCGAGGGGCACGGGCTGCGCGGCCTCGCCAACCGGCGCGATCTCACCACGCGCTACTTCCAGTTCTTCGACCACTACCTGAAGGGCACGCCGGCGCCGGCGTGGATGACCGAGGGCGTGCCGTTCCTCGCGAAGGACGCGATGCGGGTGCCGGTGCCTTGACGGATCCGTGCCGCGGGTCGGGGCCGGCGCCCTGACGAAGAGAGTCAGGGCGAAACTCCGTGACCGGCTGAACATCGCGCCCGAGTTTTAGTTTCGCCATTGGCTCCTCAGGGGGAGGGCTTCTGTACAGAATGACGTACAGAATATTCCTCATTGGCGTAATCCCGAGGAATGCCGGCTCACGTGAGCGTCAGCTGCAGCGGCATCCAGCCGAGCGAGCGAAGCGAGCAAGCAACAGCGCGGCCGGCTACCGCATGCGGAGTGAGACGGCTGCCAGTGGATCGCGCATGTGCTCAGCGAAGGGCGTCGTGCACATCCTCACGGCTTCACCACCGTGCCGCCCTTCATGACCCACGTGACGGTCTCCAGCGTTCTGATGTCCTTCAGTGGGTCGCCGTTCACGGCGATCAGGTCGGCGAAGTGCCCCGGACTCACGCGCCCCACGCGGTCACTCCATCCCATCAGGTCGGCCGCGTTGGTGGTGGCCATCTGGATGGCGGCCATGGGGGTCCAGCCGAGTTCCACGAGGTATCTGAACTGCCGCGCGTTCTCACCATGCGGATAGACGCCGGCGTCCGTGCCGAAGGCGAACTTCACGCCGGCGGTGCGCGCCGCGCCCCAGTTCTTCTCCTGGTATTTCCGCAGCTGGCGTTCCTTGTCGAGGATGATCTCGGGGTAGCCGATCTCCTTGCCGTGCTCGATGATCCACACATCGGTATAGACGTCGTTCACCAGATACGTGCCGTGCTCCTTGGCCAGCGCGACGCCCTCGGCATCAATGAGCCCCGCGTGTTCCACGGAGGCCACGCCGGCGCGAATGGCGCGGCTGATGGCTGCTGCGCCGTGCGCGTGGGCCGCGACCTTGCGTCCCCACATGGCGGTTTCCTGCACCACCGCGTTCATCTCTTCCTGCGAGTACTGCGGCGCGCCCACGGATTCTTCTTCGCTGAGGACGCCGGCGCCGGCCAGCATCTTGATGACATCGGCGCCCTGCTTCACGTTCGTGCGGATCAGCTTGCGCAGTTCGTCGACGCCGTCGGCGGTGTGGCTCAGCGATTCGAAACGCAGGTAGGGCGAGAAGCCGTTGAGATCGCCATGGCCCCCGGTCGCCGACAGCGCGATGGTGGCTACGGCCATGCGCGGGCCGGGCAGGTCGCCGCGATTGATGGCGTTGCGCAGCGCGACGTCCACGTATTCGCCGGCGCCGACGTCACGCACCGTGGTGAAGCCGGCATCGAGCGTGTGCTTCGCATTGCGTGGGGCGAGGAGGGCCGCGTCGATGAACGAGCGGCGGAACAGCCCCTCGTAATAATCCACCGGCGCGCTCGTGAGGTGCGTGTGCACGTCGATGAGCCCCGGCAGGAGGGTGACGTCGCCCAGGTCGATGACCGTGGTGCCGGCCGGTATGGCGAGCTTGCTTCCCACCGCCGTCACGCGATCGCCTTCGATGAGGACGACGGCGTCGGCGATGGTGCGTCCCTCGCCTGGATCGACAAGGCGGGCGGCCTTCACCGCCGTACGAAGGGGCGCCGAGGGCTTGGGCGCGGCCTGCGAACTGAGCAGGGCGGGGAGGGCGAGCAGCAGGGTGATTGATCGCATGGGAGACGGCGGAGGATGGACGGTCGACGGTCGACGGGAGAAACCGACGGAGAAAAACGTATGGCGTACAGCCCACGGCTTGGAGATGAGCTGCGGCGGCAGAGCCGCCGTCAGCTTCATTTCCTTGTTATGCCGAACCGGTGGAGCGCCCAAGAGAGCGCTTTGACGACCATATCGTCTCGGTCAGACACCGCACGGCCGCATACGTCCAGCGTTCGGGCCACATCGCCCCGCCCGCCCCGGGCCCGAACGTTGAGGGCCACGGTGGAAACTACCGCCGTTCGGCGCAGCCAGCGATCGGACGATCGGAGCCAACGATGCACGGCCTGGGTTGGGAACCGACCTTCGCGCCACGCAGGGCCCGCGACGTAACAGGCAAACGCGTCGACAGTTCCCCAGGTTGCCATCCCACGGCCCAGGGCGCGAACGGAGGCCGGAGTCAGAGCTCGAACCGCGGTAGGGTGCGACGCGATTAGCTCGTACGCCGTCAGCCGACCCCACGGGCCGGCATCGAGCAGGCCGACGCTGAGGTCCACGACCGCGCGCGGGGACTCCGATCTCAGTGTGCGCGACCATCCACGACGTAGACGGCGCCAACTCTCGAGGCGACGCGGTGGGTCTGCTCGCAACCTCGCCGCAATATCGGCAGCCGTGAGATCTCGCATGGCACGATAGTTTGTGTTTCGGCCTACCGAAGAGAGTTAGGCGACCTGGAGCGGCTTGATGTGGGCCATCTCGGCCTTGAGTCCTTGGGCGGCGTCCCAAAGATCGACGCCCCGCTGAAGGTTCAGCCAGAACTCCGGGGAGTTACCAAAGAGTCTCGCCAGGCGCAGCGCCATCTCGGGGCTGACCGCGCGGCGCTCGCGCAACAGCTCGTTCATGGACTGCCTCGACACGCCGGCAGCTTCCGCCAGCGCGGCGACGGTCAGCCCGTAATCCGGCAGAAAGTCCTCCCGAAGGATTTCACCAGGATGAATCGGCCGACGCATCAGCGATCGCGTGTTGGGAACGCTCACAGGTCGAACCTCGCTAGTGGTAGTCGCAGCACTCGACGTCGTACGCCTCGCCGACAGCAAAGCGGAAACAGATCCGCCATTGCTCGTTTACGGCGATCGCGTGCTGGCCTTTTCGGTTCCCTCTCACCGCATGGAGCCGATTGCCGGGCGGCGCCCGGAGTTCTTCGAGGCGCGCGGCCACGTGCACGTACTCGAGCTTCCGCCGCGCGCGCCGCGCCACGTCCGCGGGGACACGACTCGCGTGGCCGGTGACGAAGAGCGACTCGGTGCGGCGGTCGGCAAAGGTCTTGATCACCGGAGGAATGTAACGCGTCACGTGACGCGTGTCAATACTTGTTTGGATCGTCTAACGAGAAGAGTTCTGCTGCGCGGCCGGCGGGCCGCATTACGTTGATGCTACGACATCGGTACTTGGCGCGCGCTGCACTACAACGAGTGCCCGCACCGCGGCGGCAGCGACTCCGTGGTTAGCCTGCAAGCACGATACCTCCTCATCGCGTCTTACCGGGTGAGCTGCAGTTCATCGGCCGGACAAGCGACGGCCATCCCGCCACACTCGAGCTCCCGCTCGATCCGATCGCGATCACTGAGAGCGCGGTCGCGCGATTCGAGCGCGACAGACGTGGCCATCCATTCGGGTGACGGAGACCGCTGACGTCGCTTCTTCTCAGACGCTCCGCGCAAACGCGCGCACGTCCCTCACGTACGCCTCGACGGCGACTCACTACGGAAACGGCACGGAATAGCGGCACGCGTTGTAGAAGAAGTCCGTGGGAACCTTTGCGGAATTGCCGCAGTTGGACATGATGGTGGCAAACCGGTTCGCCGATGTGAGGAAGATGTTGCCGCTGATATCCCCGGTACCGTTGGGGCTATGTGCGTCGAGGATCGTTGCCGCGCCGGATGTTGCGGAAAACCGTATCAACGCCATGTTGTTGTACAGCTCAGAAGTGGCTCCGGATTTCTGAACAGGTGGGATAAGTGGACACGTGAGCTCCACCGGCGACATGTTCGCTACCTTCAAGGAGCTCTTGATGTCGAGACGTCCCCGTCGCAATCATGCCCCATCCTTCAAGGCCAAGGTCGTGGATCTTCTCCAGCAGCTCCAGCACGCGCTCGGCTACGCGTACATGATCGAGCGCGAGCTCGGTGGCGGCGGTATGTCCCGCGTGTTCGTGGCGCGCGACGGCACGCTGCAGCGCCGAGTCGTGATCACGATATTGCCCCCGGATCTCGTGGCCGGCGTCAACGTGGAGGACAACGTGCTCATCACACGCGACACCGCCGTGGTGACCGACGTCGGCATCGCCAAGGCTCCCTCGGCATCGCGTACGTCTGCGGACGTGAGCTCGACGCGCGGTTCACTCACGCAGGTTGGCTGGTTCCCGGAATTGCAGCGAAGGGTCGGACGATGAGCGATGACATGATCCAGCAGCTCCAGCACGCGCTGGGCGACGCCTACACCATCGAGCGCGAGCTCGGCGGCGGCGGCATGTCACGCGTGTTCGTGGCCACGGAGCGCGCGCTCGGCAGGCAGGTCGTCGTGAAGGTGCTGCCATCGGACATGGCGGGCCAGGTCTCGGTTGATCGCTTCAAGCGCGAGATCTCGCTCGCCGCGCAGCTCCAGCATCCGCACATCGTGCCGCTCCTCATCGCCGGCGCGAGTGAAGGATTGCCCTTCTTCACGATGCCATACGTGAAAGGTGAGAGCCTGCGCGCACAGATCGCCCGGCGCGGCGAGCTTCCTGTGACGGAGGCGATGCGCGTGCTGCGTGAGGTGGCGAGTGCGCTTGCGTTCGCGCACGACGCCGGCGTGGTGCACCGCGACATCAAGCCCGACAACGTGCTCATGTCGGGCGGTTCAGCGATGGTGACGGACTTCGGGGTTGCCAAGGCGGTGAGCGCATCCGCGACGGCCGGCGGCTCGGGACTCACCTCCCTCGGAGTCGCGCTCGGCACGCCAGCCTACATGTCGCCCGAGCAGGCGAGCGCGGATCCGATGGTGGATCACCGCGCCGACATCTACTCGTGGGGCATCCTCGCCTACGAGCTGCTCACGGGCGCCACGCCGTTCAGTGGACGCCCGGCAGCGGCCATGCTCGCCGCGCACACTACCGAGAGCGCAGAGCCGGTTGCACGGCGCCGGCCTGGCGTGCCTCCGGCACTCGCCGCGCTCGTGATGCGGTGCCTGGAGAAGCGTGCCTCGGACCGGCCGCAGAATGCGGGCGAGATCGTCCGCGCGCTCGACGACATGGTCACGCCCAGTGGAGGAATGCCGCCCGCGAGTACGATCAAGTCGCCGATGCGCCGGCGCGCGATGATCACGGGCATTGCCCTGGCCGCGATCGGTGGAGTCGCCTTCGCCGGCTACGGGGCGGTGTCCCGCACGCGAGGCGCACGCTCCGAGTTGCGCACGATCGCCGTGCTGCCTTTCGAGAACCAGAACCGCGACAGCACGTACAACTACCTCGCCGATGGCATGAGCGACGAGTTGCGAAGCGCCCTGAATGGCATCGCCGGCCTCAGCGTGAAGGCGCGCAGTTCGTCCGTGCAGCTCCGCGGGAAGAGCGCGCGCGAGGCGGGACGTAAGCTGGACGTCGCAGCAGTGCTCGAGGGCTCGCTGAGCCGGTCGGCTGACCGCACCCACGTGACAGCGGAGCTGGTGAGTGTCGCGGACGAGAACACGCTGTGGAGTGGATCCTTCGACAGGGCGGCCGCCGACTTGCCGGCCGTGCAGGACTCGATCATTCGTGTCGTCACCACCCTCCTGAAGACGCGCGGCTCGTCCGTGACGAACGCCGGCGCCGTTGTGGGGGCACGCGGGACCACCGACGTCGAAGCGTACGACCTCTTTCTCCGGGGAGAGTACTTCCGGCGGCGCTTCGACATTCCCGCTGCAATCGGGCAGCTCGGGCAGGCCGTGAAGAAGGACCCCTCCTTTGCGCGTGCGCACGCGAGCCTCGCCTCCGCGTACGCCCTGCTCCCGCTCACCGGCGTGGCCCTCCCCGACACGGCGCGTGCGCAGGCCGTGAAGAGCGTCGAGCGCGCTCTGGCATTGGCACCATCGCTGCCGTCTGCCTACATCGCCCAGGGACAGCTGCAGCTCTTCGCCGACTTCCAGTACGCGGCCGCCGAACGGACATTCCAGAAGGCCATCGCACTCGACTCCATGGATGCGGAAGCGATCATGTGGCGCGGCTTCTCACGCGGGTACCTCGGCCAGCTCGCGGGAGCGCTGTCGGAGGCGAGGGCCGCGGTGCGACTGGATCCTCTGTCGACCGACGCGCAGGTGCTGGTGCAGGCGATGCTCATGTACCGCCGGGAGTTCCCGGAGTTACGCGCGGCCACCAAGGCAATCCTCGATATCGATCCGAACTCCACGATCGCGCTGGGCAATCTTGCCGAGGGGTATGCGCTCGAGGGTCACGCGGACAGTGCAGGCGTCGTTGCCGACGCGATGTTGAAGATCGACGCAACGTCGTACGGCGTCCGTGGACAGATCATGTTCGCGTACGCCGCGGCAGGGCGGTGGAAGGATTTCGACGAGCAGCGTCGACTCGCACTGGCGCCCGGCGGCAACTCGCCCAACTACTACAAGGCTGTGGCAGCAATCCTGACGGGCGACCAAGAGACCGCACTGACATCGGTGGAGCGGGGAGTTCGCGCACACGAGCCGCTGTGGAACTCCATCTGGATCCCGTGCGAGCCGATCTTCGCGCCACTGCGGACGCGCCCCCGCTTCGCGACGCTCGTGGAGGGGTTGGGCGCCACCATCTGTGCGCCGGATGATCGTTGGCCCATCAAGCCCCGTCCATGACACCCATCACGGCCGACGCGCGGAACGCGTTTGCCGTGTGCCCCCGCGCCAGCACCATTACCTGCACGTCTGGCCAGCGAGGAACTAGTAGCTCGTCACCGGCGACGTCTTAAAGAACGTGAGCAGCATCGCCCCGACCTTCTGCCGCGCCGCGGTGTTCGGGTGCGTTCCGTCACTCGCGAAATCACTCGCAACCCACGTGAGCCCGTCGGATCGTGCACGCGTACCGGCAGCCCATGGATACGGGCCCCAGCCCATCGACGGTGCCGTCCCATTGTCGTAGCGCAGCGACCCTGTTCTGGTATCCGCCACGGCGCCTGACATCTCACCCGGCAGCACCTTCACGACCACGCTCAGCCCGGCAGAATCCGTTCGAGCGGCCTCGCCTTCGCGCTGCGCCTCGAGCACGTGGACCACATCATCGAACCCGTTCTTTATCGCTCGCAGGATACCGAACAGAACGAGGATGATGACAGCCAGCAGCGGGGTCTGGCGTCCCATGAGTTCTCTCAGGTCAGCCGCGTGGTTTCCTGCGCCCTGAACTCGACATAACCGCACTTGCGACAGAGAAACGTCGCTAGGTGGAACATGTCGTGGCCTTTAGTCTTGATTCTGCCGAGCCACGAAGATTCCGGCGTTCCGCTGACCCAGGTAGCGACATCAGCTGGAGCATTGCCGTGCCCGCGGTCGATGACGAAACCTTCTTCCATTTGTGCGTGACAGCGAAGGCATTCAAGCTGTGACGAGCTCATGTGCGTGAGTCCGGCGAGAGAGGCGGTGCGGTCTGGCTAACGCCAGCGTTGTGCCGCGGCCGCTCACATAGGACGCCGTGAACGCGCGAGCGGTAGCGAGCAAGTTACACGGCGCTCCGCTGAGCGGCCGTCGGGCACCAACGCGAGGTTAGGCCGCCTCCGGTACCGACCCGGCCCCTCCCAGCAGCGGGCCCACCCGCCGGCCCGGGAAATGCCTCACTTCGACGTTGCGGGGCCGCGTGCTCGAAGCGCAGCACCGATCACTTCATACGTGCCCTCGCGCGGCTCGAGATACATGGCGGTGCTGTCGCCAAACCGCATCATTCGCAACCCGTCGCGCCCCGAATAGGGCATCCAGCGCGGAAGGCCACTCCCATTCGGATCGCCCGAACGCGCGAACCGCACCCAACTCGCCGAGAGTGCGGCGGCCAGCGCCGTGTCGCGCGCCGCGAAGGTCCACGGCACCTTCGCGAGATTATTGAACGCGTACACGATATCCACCGCGTGCAGCGGGGCCCTCGGCGTATGCGCAAGCGTCGAATCGTACCAGTTGTCGGGGAGTGGCGGCGCCCAGTCGAACAGCGCGAGGTACACCGGCGCGCGGCCGGTGGTCGCCTGGGCGCGCGCCCACGCCCAGACCGGATAGCGGAACCAGACATCCGACGTGATGGCGACACGCGCGTCCTCGTCGGACATGCCGCTGTACATCCGCTGTACGCCCGCGGTCGCGCTTCCGAATGCGCTGCGCAACCTGGCGGCGACAGGTTGCGTCGGCGACGCGAAGAACAGGCCCGTAAACAGGCGGCCCTCGTCGCCGTTCCAGCCGAGGAGCATCGGGACGTCATTCTGTCGACGCGCGGCGAATCGCGCATCAACCGTCTGCGGCAGGACATCGCCGCCGAGTCGCGGGCTGAGCATCACGCCAAGTCGCGACGTCATGCGGTTCACCTCTTGTGCCGGCTGCGCACGCAACTCGGCGAGCGTGTGCAGGCCGAGTGAATCTGCTAATCGCTGCCCCGCCGCATCCGCTTCGGCCACACGCGACGTCGGCGGATCCGACTCCATTGAGGAGCCGCTCTGCGCGATGGCGCGATGAAAGAGACCGCGCGCCAGCTCCGACGCGACGAGGATCGAGACTGCGTTGGCGCCCGCCGACTCGCCCGCGATGGTGACGTTCGCGGAATCGCCGCCGAAGCGCCCGATGTTGCGCTGCACCCAACGCAGGGCCGCGAGTTGGTCGAGCAGAGCATACTCGCCGGCATGATGCGTCGACGATTCGGCCGCCAGGAGCGGATGACTGAAGAACCCGAACGCGCCGAGACGATAGTTGATGGTCACGAGCACCACACCCTGCGAGGCGAGCGCGGCACCGTCGTAACGCGGTTCCGCGCCCGAACCAGCCAGGAACGCACCCCCATGAATCCAGACAATGACCGGCTGACGTGTCCCTTCGGACGTCGCACTCGTCCACACGTTCAAGTAGAGGCAGTCCTCGGATTGCGGCGCGCGCGAGAGAATGACATCCCGCCACGGCGGTCCTTGCAGACAGCTGTTGCCGAAGGCGTCGACACGCCGCACGCCGACCCACGTTGGAACGGGCCCTGGTGCCTTCCAGCGCTGCTCGCCGACGGGCGGTGCCGCGTAGGGGATGCCCAGGAAGGCCTTTACTCCGGCTCGATCAGGCTTAGCGTCTGCCAACACGCCACCATCCACTGCGCGCGTCATCGAGATTGGCCGCGTCGCACCATCCGGCCGACAGCTCGCGCCGGCAATTACGACGAGAATAGAGGCGGCATGGATTGCGACTGAGCGGCGGCGCTTTCGTACCCGCATCGTGCATGTCGGAGTGGACAAGACAGATTCCCGTCGAGCTGTCGATAGAGAGACGTGAGCGCTTGGCGGCCTAACGACGAGAGTTCTGCTGCGCGGCCCGAGGGCCGCTCACGTTGATGCTAAGTCGCCGGTAGACGGCGCGCGAACCACCACCACGAGTGCCCGTACCGCGGCTGCAGCAACTCGTGGTTAGGCCGATTTGCGCGGACGCCGCGGTCGCGCCGGCCGCGCCATTTCCTCGACAAATGTCCGTAACACCGCGTTCATGCGTGATTGGTAGCGCGGTCCGCCCGCACGAAACCACTCGAGCACGTCAGCGTCCACACGAAACGAGATCGCTTCCTTCGTCGTCGGCACTACGACCTTGGCGTGCTTCCAAAAGTTGTCCGGGAGCAACGGCAGCTCTTCCGGCGCGGTGCGTCCGATCTCGGCGTCGCTGACGCGGCGCAGGCGCGCGAGGTCCGCACGGCCTTCTTTCGCGGTGTTAACGAACTTCGATCGCTTTGGCATAACGGGCTCGCTCCTTCCGGCTGCTGACACGGGCGCTGATGATTCGCCGGATCACGCGCCCGGGACGGGGCTCGCGATCGGTGAACACAACGGTGAGTGGAATCCCTTCTGCGACCCCGACGGCTACGCGGCGCACCTCGCCGTAGTCCCGGCGGTCGTCGATGTACTCGACCACCGTACCGCCGAAGACCTGCGCGGCGAATGCGAAGTCAAAGCCGCGCGTCCGGAAGTTCTCGTCGCTCTTGGTGGGATCCCAAGTGTATTCCACGCAGTAATCTACAAGTGTATATACAATCTCACAAGCCTGGAATCCGGCCTAACGAGAATTAGGCCGTCACGTTATCCCGCGAAGCCGGACCAAACCCTGCAAGCCCCGCAGCATAATCACGACGACGACTCTCCTAAGGTACGACCGCAAATCATTCACCACTAGAGCGTTACCCCATTTCAGGACACACCGCCCGCTGCGTGTTATGCTGCGAAACCGCGCGGGAATAATCCGCGGCCGTGGCGGCGAAGGTCACAGCATCGTGGAGGCCAGTACCGTGCGCCGCCGGCGCCTTATCAGAAGTCCAACGGGCTGTTCACCGTCCGTCCGCCGCGATTCAGCACGTGCGTGTAGATCATCGTCGTTCGCACGTCGCGATGGCCGAGCAACTCCTGGATCGTGCGGATGTCGTAACCCTGCTCGAGCAGGTGCGTCGCGAACGAATGGCGTAACGCGTGGCAGGTGACCCGCTTCTCGGGGATGGCCCGCCGGCCGGCTTCCGTCACCGCGCGCTGCAGCACCGATTCGTGCAGGTGGTGCCGCCGCAACGTGCCCGAGGCGTCGCGATACAAGCGTGTCGCGGGGAACACCCACTGCCACGCCCACGCACGCGGCGCGCCGGGGTTCTTGCGGGCGAAAGCGTCGGGGAGCACGGTCTCGCCGGCGCCATGGCGTAGATCCGACCCGTGCAAGGTCCGCATGCGCGTCAACCACGCCTTCAGTCGCGGGATCACGCTCCGCGGCAACACGCTCACCCGATCGCGCCCGCCCTTGCCGCCGCGGATGGTCACGACCTCGCGTTCAAAGTCGAGATCTTTCACGCGCAACTGCAGCGCCTCATTGAGACGCAGTCCGGCGCCGTACATCACCATCGCCACCAGTTGGGTGTGACCGCGCAACCCGGCGAAGAGCGCACGCACCTCCTCGCGCGTCAGCACCACGGGGAGCCGCGACGGACGCTTCGCCATCACCGTCTCGCCGAGCCCGCCGAGCGGCGAGCGCAGGACGTGCTGGTACAGGAACAGCAAGGCGGCCAGCGCCTGGTTCTGCGTCGAGGCCG
>CAIRBD010000383.1 GCA_903876745.1 uncultured Gemmatimonadota bacterium | reverse complement strand
CTCCCCCACGCCACCGCATGGTCGTGCTCGAACACCGCCAGCCACCGCTCGTCCGCCATCAGCGTGAAGAGCGCGCGCTTCGACTCGAGCGTGACGAGCGGCTCCACGTCGTAGCCCATGATCCACGCCAGCGGCAGGTGGAGCGACGTCGGGCACACGTCCGCCAGAAAACACGCCTTCTCCCCGCCACCGTCGATCACCACGCTCTGATGATGCGGCACGTGCCCCGGCGTGCGGCGCACGCTGATGCCCGGCACGATCTCGCGGTCGCCGTCGATCAGGTCGAAGCGGCCCTGCGCCAGGATGGGATCCCAGTTCACGCCGAAGTAGCTCGCCGCCGTGCGTTCATTCGTGTGCGTGGCGTAGTGATGCTCGCCCGCCTGCACCACGTACCGTGCGTTCGCGAACGTCGGGTGCACGGCACCGGCCGCGTCCACGAACGTGTTGCCGCCGGCGTGATCAAAGTGCAGGTGCGTGTTGATCACGAGCGCCACGTCGTCCGTGCGGTGCCCGAGGGTCGCGAGCCCGTCCTCGAGCCAACTGCGGGCCACGCCGTCCACCTCGGCACCCGTGTTGGCGATGCCGTAGATGTCCTTGAACTTCTGCGTGTCCTTGTTGCCCGAGCCGGTGTCGACGAGCACGAGCCCGATGTCGTGCTCGATGAGCAGGCAGCGCATCCCCATCGGGATGCGGTTGCGCGGATCGGGCGCGATCCGCCTCTCCCACAGGGGCTTCGGGACGACGCCGAACATGGCGCCGCCGTCGAGCATCAGATCGCCCGACTGGATGGCGTGCACGCGAAACCGGCCGACGGTGCGCGTGAGGATGGAAGGCTGGATCGCTGTCATGGAGGAGAAAGGTAGCGGACTCAGATGCCGTCGGCGCCGTCGCTCGGCGCGGGCGTCGCCACGCGCCGTTTGCGCGTCGCACCGGTGCCCCGCGCGAGGAGCGCCTGCAGCGCGTCCCAGCCGTGCACCCCCTGCCGCTGGGCGTCGGCGAGCAATGCGAGCAGCACGCGGGCGGTAGCGCGCGCGTCGCCGTCGGCGCGATGCCGCCCCTCGTTCGTCACGCCATAGTGCGCGCAGACCGCGTCGAGGTTGCGGCGCGGCAGGTGCTGCAGCAACCGGCGCGCGAGCCGCACCGTGCAGAGCTGCGCCGTGGCGAGCGACGCCAGCGGATCCCCGCCCTCGAGCGTCGTCGGCATCACCCGCGCGTACTCGGCCGAGAGGAAGCTCCAGTCGAACCGCGCATTGTGGGCCACGAACACGCGGCCCACGAGCTGCTGCGCGAGCGCGCCGGCGATCACGTCGAACGTGGGCGCGTCGCGCACCATCGCGTCGGAGATGCCGGTGAGCGAGGTGATGAACGGCGGGATCGCGCGCCGGGGATTCACCAGGGAGTGGAACCCGTCCCGGATGACGCCATGCTCGACGATGACCGCCGCGACCTCCGTGACGCGATGCCCCGCGGCAGCGCTGCCGCCGGTGGTTTCTACGTCGACGACGGCAAAGGTGAGGTTGCTGAAGGGCACGGTCTAACATATCAGGGAGAGGGGG
>CAIRBD010000382.1 GCA_903876745.1 uncultured Gemmatimonadota bacterium | reverse complement strand
TGCGCTGCGCGAGAGCGGGTCGTACGCGCTCGCCGAGGCGCGCAAGCTGCAGGGGCGGCCGCAGGGGGCGCAGGCGTATGCGAACGCGGCGGATTTGTTGGGGCGGTATCTGGCCGAGTTCGCCAAGAGTGACAGTGCGCAGCGGGTGAGTGCGTTCGAGGGCGATGCGTTGTTCGCGGCGGGCGAGTTTGCGCGGGCGGGGTCGTCGTTCAATCGCACGGCCACGCTGTGGACGACGGATGCGACGCTTGCGGCGAACGCGCGGCGGAATGCGTTGGTGGCGTTTGATTCGGCGCTGGCGGTGGAAGGGCGGGGGCGTGCGGGCTCGAGCGATCGTGCGCAGGGGCTCAACAACGCCGCAGATCGTTCGGTGGGCGCGGACGCTTCTGCAACGCGGACCGCACGTTTGCGGGCGCTGCAGGACTCGTTCTTTGTTGCGACCGATCGGTTCGTCAAGCAATCCGGTGATGCCGATGCGCGTGGCGCGTTGATCGCCAAGGGGCGGCGCGCGGCTGAGGGCGGGCGGTGGGATGTGGTCGCCGAGACGTTCGAAGGATTCGCTTCTCGGTTCCCCTCAGATCCATTCGCGCCTGATGCGCGGAAGTCGGTGGGCGACGCGTACTACCGGCAGGGGCGCTATGCCGACGCGCAGAAGCAGTGGCTCGGGGCGCAGCAGGCGGCTGTTGCGGGCGGACGCAAAGCGCTCACCGATTCGATCGTGAGCGTGCGACTCGCTGCCGCGGCGCAGGCCGCCGACTCGCTCACGAAGCTCGGACGTTTCACGGCGGCCGCGGACTCGATCTTCGGCGGCATCGCCGCCGACATCGGCGACCCGGCGCGCGCGGCCGATGCGATGCGGAACGCGATCGAAGTGCACCTGCAGAACGACAGCACGGCGCGCGCCAAGGGCGATACCGCCACGTCGCGCGCGGCGCGCGTGAGTGCCATCGCGGCCATCGAACGGCTCTCGGCGGCTTCGCCGACGTATCAGCACACGCTCACGTATGCGGCGCTGCGCACGAAGCTGCTCGGCGATGTGGGGCGTCCGGCCGATGCCGTGGACGCGCTGCAGACGCTGATCACGTCCTCACCGGCCTGGCCCGGCCGCGCCGACGGGATGGTGCGCGTGGCCGTGCTTCTCGATTCGCTCGGCAAGCACACCGACGCCGCAACTGCGTACGAGAAGTTCAGTCTCGCCTATCCCAACGACAAGCGCGCCGCCGACGCGCAGTACAACGCGGCCATCCTCTGGGGCGACGCGAAGGATGCAGCCACCTCGGCCAAGGCCTTCGCTGCGTTCGTCACGCGCTTCCCGCGCGACCCGCGCGCGCAGGACGCGATGCGCGCCCGCGTGCTCCAGTTGCAGGCCGTGGGCGACTCGGCCGGCGTCGCGAGTGAACTGACGCGACTCTGCGTGCGCTCTGGCGACGCCCTCGCCGCGATGTGCGCCGATCGCGCCGGCTCTGCCGCGTTCAAGGACGGCATGGCGAAGTGGGAGAAGTACGCCGCGCTCAAGCTCGAGATCCGGTCCAAGTCACAGCTCACCAAGGCCGGCGTCGAGAATGCATCGGAGGCGAAAGTCATCGCCCTGCGTAATCTCACGCGCGATTTCTCCCGGGCCATCGCGAGCGGTTCGCCGGAGTGGATCGCCGCGCTGGTGAAGTCGATCGGAGCGCCGGCGCGATGATTCTGCTGCCGTACGCCGTGCGCATCTATCTCGCCCTCGAGCCGGCCAATCTCCGGCGATCGTTCGAGGGG
>CAIRBD010000381.1 GCA_903876745.1 uncultured Gemmatimonadota bacterium | reverse complement strand
GGGTTCGCCTTCACCTGCAGTCCGAAGAGCTCGAACGCCGTCATCGTGAGGTTCTTCCCCATCGTGATGGCGCCCCACCCGCCCACCGAGTGGATGCGGAGCGCGGTGGCGCCCTCGGGGAGCAGGTTCACCAGCCCGTCGAGCGGGTCGCTATGGCGGAACACGTTCGGGTCGGGCGAGAGCACCACGGTCACGTACTTGAGCTCGCAGTTGAGCCGAATGGGATCGTGCGCGAGCACCGCGTAGAACGTGGTCGGCTGTCCTTTCTTCTCGGAGCCGTACTTCGGGTTGGCCTTGATCTGCAGCCCGAACAGCTCGAACGCCGTCATCGCGAGGTTCTTGCCCATCGTGATGGCGCCCCAGCCACCCACCGAGTGGATGCGAAGCGCCGTCGCGCCCGCGGGGAGCAGATTCGCCGGGCCGTCACTCAGGATGGAGAGATCGCCGACGTTCGGATACGAGTCGGTGAGCTGCTCCTGCCAGATCTGGAGCTTGGGAAGGCGCGTGTTCTCCCGGATGAACTCGATGCCAAGGTAGAACTGGCGGCGCTGATCGCCGCCGGGGAGCATGTTCGTGACGGCGGCGATGATGTCGCCCGGCTGCAGGTCCCGGCTTCCCAGGCCGAAGCAGGCGGAATAGAAATCGGGGATCTGCTCCGGCTTGAGCGTCGCGACGCCCTCGTGCGGGAGCGCACGCCCGTTGGCGCGGCTGCTCGCACGGCCGTTCTCCACGGCCTTCCCCATCGACGCGCGGATCTCGCGCATGAGCGGCGGATCCACGGCGAGCGGCTGATCGGTACGCTCCATCACCACCACACCCTTCTTGCCCGCGAGCAGGCGCGAGACGTGGTCGGCCGGGAACGGACGGAACATCGTCAGGTTGAGCACGCCCACCTTGATCCCGCGCGTCGCGCGCAGGTGGTCGGCCACGGCCTCGGCGTTGCTCACCACGGAGCCCTGCCCGAGGATCACGTACTCCGCGTCGTCGAGCAGATATCCGCTCGCACGCTGGTACGTCCGCCCGGTGAGCGCGGCGTACTCCTCCATGGCGCGGTCGGTGAGCGGCGCCACGTGGTCGAAGTAGAACGGACGCTGCGCGGCCACACCCTGCGCGTAGCTCTCCTGGTTCTGCACCACGCCCAGCATCGCCGGGTAGTCGACGTCGAACATCTCGGGGATGCGGCGGCGCTTGGGGCCGAACACGAGGCGCTGCGCCGGCGTGGGCGCATCGATGAGATCCGACGGATCACCGAGGTAGCGCTTCACGAGCGCGTCCTCGGGCAGCCGGCACGTCTCGATCACGTGACTGGTGAGGAACCCGTCCTGCGCGATGATGCCCGGGTTGAGCGACAGCTCGGCCACGCGGTGCGCGATCAGGTTGAGGTCGGCCGACTCCTGCACGTCCTTCGCGAAGAGCTGGAAGAAGCCCGTGTCGTCCACCGCGTGGTAGTCGTCGTGCCCGGCGTGCACGTTGAGCCCCTGCTTGGTGATCGCGCGCGCGGCCACGTTCAGCACGTAGGTGAGGCGCTTGCCGACGGCGGCGTAGAGCGACTCGTGCATGTAGGCGATGCCCTGCCCGCTCGAGAAGTTCGTCGACCGCAGCCCGCTCATGCTCATCCCCGCCGTCACGGCGGCGGCGGCATGTTCGCCTTCGGGTTCGAAGAACAGCAGGCGCCGGCCGTTCACGTTGAGTTTGCCGTCGGCGACCGCCGCGGCCCACCCTTCGCCCATCTGCGTGCTCGGCGTGATCGGATACGCGCCGGCCGCTTCGCCCGCCGCCGTCTCCATC
>CAIRBD010000380.1 GCA_903876745.1 uncultured Gemmatimonadota bacterium | reverse complement strand
GGATCGGGCCGAGGTTGATCGGCTGCGGGTTCACCTTGCTGCGCGCGAGATCGAGGTACGACGTCTGCAGTGCGCGACGGTACGCGTCGATCTTCACGGAGCCGCTCGACAGTTCGTTCCACACGCCGCCGCGCACGTCGGCGAGCAGGTCGGCGGCCGAGTACACCGCCTCGCCCGACTTCGCCGTTGCCTCGAACGAGATGAGCCGCGACAGGCGGATGTCGCTGAGCAACGTGGAGAGGATGCCGCGCTGCGCGCCGTTGATGCGCTGGATCGAGCCTTCCGGTTCGATGCGGCGGAGGATGTCCGCGTCGAGCAGGTAGGTGGGCGTGGCGAAGGCGTTCTCGTTGAGGAACTTCACCGCGGCGCGCTGGCGCACGGCGCTCATCGGCGTGAAGCGGTCGCCGGCCTGGGAGCCGTACTTCTCCTGCGTCTCCGCGGAACCGACGATCACCGCCACGTGCCGGAGTTCGGTGCTCCACTGGCCCACGAGGCGCCCGTAGATCTCGCTCGTGAGTTCGTCGCCTTCCACCGCCTGGCGCGTGGCCGGGATCACCATCGGCACGAGACGCTTGATGTTCTTGATGCCGAGCGCCGTGCTCTTCACGGCGTCGGCGTCACCCACCGCTTCGGTGGTGTTGTACGGGTCGGCGCCCTGGTCGTCGCTCGTCGAGAAGCGCAGCCACGGCTTCGTGTCCTGCTCGCGCGCCCAGCTGTCGAGCGTCGCGCGCTCCTCGTCCGGCGTCTTGGCGCCGGGGATGGGTGCGTAGCCCCAATGCGTGGCCCACTTGTCGTACGGGCCGACCTTGGGGATGAGATCCTCGAGCGCGATGCCGTCCTCGGGCTGCGCCACGTAGTTGAAGCGCGAGTAGTCCATCAACGTGGAGACGTGCCCCATGCGGTGCACGAAGTCCTTGTTGCGGATGGAATCGGCCGGGTACATGCCGCTCGCCTTCATGTTGTGCTGGAAGCCGAGCGAATGCCCGATCTCGTGCGCGATCACGTATTGCATCAGCCGGCCGGCGAGCGAATCGGGGAAGGGGAGCTTCTTCGCGCGCGGATCCACGGCGCCCGCCTGCGTCCAGTACCAGTCCGTGTTGAGGTTCATCACGTTGTGGTAGATCTGCAGATCGGCCTCGATGATCTCGCCCGAGCGGGGATCGTGCACGTGCGGGCCGACGGCATTCTCGATGCTCGACGGCAGCCACATGATCACCGAGTAGCGTGCGTCCTCGGCGGCCCAGTCGGGATCCTCGTCCTTGGTCGGCGCGTACTTGGCGACGATGCCGTCCTTGAAGCCCGCCGCCTCGAACGCCGGCTTCCAGCTCTCGATGGCCTTCGCGACCCACGGCTGGAGCCACTTCGGCGTGCCCGGATCCACGTAGTACGCGATGGGCTTCTTGGGATAGCAGAGGTCGCCGTCCTTCTTGTCGCTGCACTCGAGCCGATAGCGCGTGATGAACGTGCGCTCGGCCGCCTTCTGCTCCTGCCGGCTGAAATCGACCGTGTTCGTGGAGAAGTAGCCGACGCGCTCGTCCATGAGGCGCGGCATCATCGGCGTCTCGGGGAGCTTGAGCATGGACCAGTGCACGAGGAACGACGCCGACGGCGGGAGCGACGGACCGAAGTTCGCCGGCGCGCCGGGCACGCTCGGCGGCGAGTTCACCGTGAGCGTGGCCTCGATCTCGATGTTCGTGGGATACGTCGCCACGCGCTCGAGGAACGAGCGCGCCGCGTCGATGCTACCGCGGTACCGCGTCGTCACGTTCAACTCGGCGGGCGGGTTCGTGTACAGCCGCGACACGTCGATCACCGGCGCCGAGTCGGGGCCGAACGCGTCGACGTTGAAGGCGGCGAGGATGGCGTTGTAATTCGCGGCTTCCACCGCGCGGTAGATCGCGTCGTTCGAGTCGGCGCGGATGTTGTAGCTCACGCTCTTGAACAGCACGCGGTTGTTCTTGAGCTCCCAGCGCACCACGCGGTTGCCGAGTGCCTGGCCGCCGTAGCCCGCGCCGACGGTCGTCTTGGCGATCTGCGACACGAGCAGCATGTCCTTGCCGAGCTCGCTGCGCGGGATCTCGAAGAGCACCCGGGACCCGATGCGGTGCGTCTTGAAGAGTCCGGCCTTCGTCTTCACGTCACCGCGCACGACGGTCGCGTACGGGCGCGGCGCCGGCTCGGGAAGTGCGCCCGCACCGCCCGGCAAACCGGCCGGAGCGCCGGTGCCGGGCGTAGCCGGCGTGCCGGGAGCGGGCGGACGCGTCGTGTCGCCCGGGACGCTCGGTCGCGCGGCCGTGTTCGCGGTGCCCGCGGGAGCGGGTACCGGCGCGGGAGCCGGCGCCGGC
>CAIRBD010000379.1 GCA_903876745.1 uncultured Gemmatimonadota bacterium | reverse complement strand
TCGACCAGCCCGCCGTGGCCGCCAAGAAAAGTTCCGATAAACCGAAGGGCAGTGTGGCCGCCGCGCGTGGGAAAAGCGGCGGGGGGCTCAGCCCCCGCGGCCTGTGGGAGAACTTCAAATCCCTCGCCGGCACCATCGCCATCTTCCTGTTCCTGCGCGCCTTCCTCGTGGAGGCGTATCGCATCCCCTCGGGGAGCATGATCCCGTCGCTCCTCATCGGAGACTGGCTCTTCGTGAACAAGCTCGTGTACGGGCCGAACATCCCGTTCACGCATGTGAACCTCCCCGGCTACGCCGACCCGCAGCGCGGCGACATCGTCGTGTTCGAGTCGCCCTACCAGGCCGACGAAGCGGCGCGCGGCGACGATCCCACGCCGACGCTCGTGAAGCGTCTCATCGGCATGCCCGGCGACACGCTCTACGGGCGCGAGAGCGTGGTGTACGTGAACGGCATCGCGCAGCGGCAGGGCTACTCGTCGCCCGACCAGACCAAGGGCGACCCGCACTACGTCAGCGACCTGTTCGACTGGCAGAAGAAACTCGGGCTCGTCGCCTCGCGCTTCGGCGCCGCGCCGTCGCAGCCGGAACTCGACACGTGGGGCCCGATCATCGTCCCCGCCGGCCACTTCTGGATGATGGGCGACAACCGCTACGACTCGAAGGACAGCCGGTACTGGGGCTTCGTTCCCCGCGCCAACGTGCGGGGCCGGCCGATGTTCGTGTACTACTCGTTCGTGCCCTCGGACCAGAGCGACAGGACGCTGTCGTTCCTCACCGACATCCGGTGGAGCCGGCTCGGGCACTGGATCAGGTAGGAGGCGCCGCGGCGTCTCAAGGCCGCCACGGAACGACGGGCAACGCACCGAGAGGAACGATGATGATCGCGCGTGGGCGGACGATGGGAGCGGCGGCACGGCTCGCCGCCGCCGCGGGGTTCGTGTGGGCCGGCGCACTCGGCGCGCAGCAGACGCTGGGTGAACGCGCCGTGCAGCGGCTCGCCCGCCTCGACGGCACCGTCACCCTCCCCGCGCTCGACAGCGCCGTGGAGGTGCGCCGCGACACGTGGGGCGTGCCGCACATCTACGCGAAGACGCAGCATGACCTCTTCTTCGCGCAGGGCTACGTCGTGGCGCAGGATCGCCTGTTCCAGATGGAGATGTGGCGCCGGATGGGCGAAGGGCGCCTGGCGGAGGTGCTGGGGCCCTCCGCCGTCGGACGCGACAAAGTCGCGCGCCTGCTCGCCTACCGCGGCGACTGGCAGGCCGAGTACGACAGCTACAGCAGCGACGCCCGCGCCATCCTCGAGGCGTTCACCAGCGGCGTGAACGCGTACATCGCCGAGGTGGCCGACCACCCGCCCATCGAGTTCGACCTGCTCGGCGTGAAGCCGGAGCCGTGGGGGCGCAACGTGCCGCTGCAGCGGATGGCGGCGCTCTCGATGACCGGCAACGCGCTCACCGAGCTGATGCGCGCGCGCCTCGTGGCCGCGCTCGGCGCCGAGCGCGTGGACCAGCTCTTTCCCGTGGACCCGGCGCTCAAGCACGATCCGGCGCGCGGGCTCGACTACGCCGGCATCGATCCCTCGATGTTCGCCGATTTCGCCGACGCGCAGGGCGGGATGGCTTACCCGCGCATCCAGGGCTCCAACAACTGGGTGGTGAACGGTGCGAAGACGGCGACGGGCAAGCCGATCCTCGCGAACGATCCGCACCGCACCATCCAGAATCCCGCACTCCGGTATCTCACGCACCTCGTGGGGCCGGGGTGGAACGTGATCGGCGCGGGGGAGCCGGGGGTGCCCGGCGTGGCCGCAGGGCACAACGGTGCCATCGCGTTCGGCTTCACGATCGTCGGGATGGACCAACAGGACGTGTACGTGGAGTCGGTGAAGCCGTGCGCGCAGACACCGAAAGCGGGAAGCACGCCGTCTGGCGCGCGGTGCTACTTCAACCACGGCGGCTGGGTGCCGGTGCGGGCGATCGCCGACACGATCCGCGTGAAGGGGGCGGCGCGGCGCGCCGTGCTCCTCGAGTTCACGGAGCACGGCCCGATCGTCGCCGAGGACACGCTGCGCAAGCGCGCGTTCGCGCTGAAGTTCGTGGGAACGGAGCCTGGCACCGCCGGCTACATGGCCTCGCTCTCGCTCGACCGCGCGACCGAGTGGACGGCGTTCGTCGATGCGGCGCGCCGCTGGCGGCTGCCCACGGAGAACCTCATCTATGCCGACACCACAGGGAACATCGGCTGGGTGGCGAGCGGGCTGATGCCCATCCGCAGCTGGAGCGGACTGCTCCCCGTGCCCGGGGACGGCCGCTACGAGTGGCAAGGGTTCCTCGACGTGAAGGAACTGCCGCAGTCGTACAATCCGCCCGACGGCGTGATCGTGACGGCGAACAACAACATCCTGCCGCCGGGCTACACCAAACCGATCAACTACGAATGGGCGGCGCCGTACCGCGCCACGCGCATCCGCTCCCTGCTCGACGCGCGGGGGAAGTTCACGGTCGAGGATTTCAAGCTCCTGCAGCACGACGAGTACTCGGCGCCGGCGTCGCAACTGGTGCCGGTGCTGCTCGCGGCGGCCGACAAGCAGGGACTCGGCGAGCGCGCCGACGTGGCGGCGCTCCGCGGGTGGGACTTCACGATGCGTGCCGATCAGGCGGCGCCGGCGATCTACGAGGCGTGGCTGAACGAAGTGCGCGCGCGCTTGCTCCGGTTGTTGCTCCCCGCGGAACTCGCGACGGGGGTGGGTCGCGTGTTCGACCTCGAGACACTGGCTGAGCTGGTGCAGAAGGCCGACGGCCGACTCGGCACGAACAGCGCGCGCACGCGCGACACGCTCGTGCTCGGCGCGCTCGACGCGGCGGTAGCGACGCTCACGACCGAATTGGGCGCCGATCAGGCGGCGTGGACGTGGGGTGCCCTGCACCTCGCGAAGTTCCCGCACGCGCTGGTGAAGAGCTTCGACCTGCCGAGCGTGCGGCGCGGCGGCGACGGCACGACGGTGAACGCGACGAGCGGCGGTGGCTGGACGCAGACGGCGGGGGCGAGTTTCCGCGAGATCATCGACGTGGCGAACTGGGACAACTCGTGGGCGACGAGCACGCCGGGGCAGAGCGGGCAGCCGGGGAGCCCGCATTATGGGGATCTGCTGGCGTTGTGGGGGCGGGGGGAGTATTTCCCGTTGAGTTACAGCCGGGCGAAGGTCGAGGCGGCGACGAAGCACGTGTTGGTGTTGTCCCCCAGGTAGTGTCGTTGCCTTCCTCTGTGTCCTCTGTGGTAACCGCTTTTACCACAGAGGTCACAGAGGACACGGAGAACGGCGGGTCAGGTGGTGCCGAGGGTTCGAGTCGGGCGATATAGTTTCAAATTGTTACTAACAACACAGCCAGGGAGGGCTCCGTGCGCGTGATTCGTCTGGTGGCGATGGTGGGACTGATGTCGGGGCCGTTGGCGGCGCGGGCGCAGAACAGCGTGACCTTCCTGCAGCCCTACGGCCCCACGACGCGGCCGTTCTCGCCGGCGACGCGGGTGGGGAACACGCTCTATCTCGCCGGGCAGGTGGGGACGGCCGCCGACGCCAAGGGGAGCGCGCTCGTGCCGGGCGGGATCGCGGCCGAGACGAAGCAGGTGATGCTGAACATCAAGGACGTGCTCGAGAAGTCGGGGAGCGACATGGAGCACGTGGCGAAGTG
>CAIRBD010000378.1 GCA_903876745.1 uncultured Gemmatimonadota bacterium | reverse complement strand
TGAAGGCCGTGGTCGTCGCCGGGGCCGGTGGAGGGGTGGAGGTCGGTGTGGTCGGTGTGGTCGGCGCGGTCGGACGCGGCGAAGCCGCGACCTCGATCGAAAGGGGGCAGAGAGCCACGGAACTGACCGTCCGCGTGTACTTGCTCCCGAGGCCGTTGTAGAAACACTGCTTCGTCATACCGGTCACTTCTTCACCCGTTTTGAAAGCCGTGGTGCTTTGGGCCGCAACGCAAGACGAAGCGAAGCAGCCGAGCACACAAACGAAGAGCAACCTGTTGATCAGTCGCATGTCGCACGAATCCGAGATCGGGGGTGGGGTCCGGCTTGTCGGTCTGAGTTGTACTGGGATCAGTGGACGGTGAGTTAGGCTACTGCTGCTTCCCGCTCGAACACGACCGGGCTGCGATTTCCCAGCGTCGAGTGCCGCCGGATCGGATTGTAGAAGCGCTCGATGTAATCGAACACGTCCGCGCGCCCGGCGTCCCGCGTCGCATACGTCTTGCCGCGGACCCGCTCGATCTTGAGCGTCGAGAAGAAGCTCTCCATGACCGAGTTGTCCCAGACATCGCCCGAGCGACTCATGCTGCACGTGACGCCCAGGGCCTTCAACTGCCGCCGGAAGTCCTCGCTACTATACTGACTGCCCTGATCCGAGTGGTGCAAGAGCGCCGACGCGGGGCCGCGGCGCCACACCGCCATCACGAACGCGTCGGTCACGAGCTCGGCCGTCATGGTCGCTTGCATCGACCACCCCACCACGCGCCGCGAGAAGAGATCGAGCACCACCGCCACGTAGAGCCAGCCCTCGCGTGTCCAGATGTACGTGAAGTCGGCCACCCATTTCTGATTCGGCGCCGCGGCGGTGAACTCTCGGTCGAGGATATTCGGCGCGATGGCATGCTCGGAGCGCTCACCAAGATCCGACGGCTTCGCCCGACGGCGCGGCCGGGCCCGCAGGGCCGCGCTCCGCATCAACCGGCTCACGCGATCCCGGCCACAGCGATGCCCCGCGTCGCGCACTTCATCCAGCATCCGGCGCGCGCCATACGTCGAATCCGACATCACGAAACTCGCCCGGATCGTCGCGAGGATCGCCGTGTCGGTGCGCGTCCGCTCGCTCGGCAAGCGCCGGCGCCACGCATAGAACCCGCTTCGCGAGATGCCGAGTCCCTCGCACAACACGTCCACGGGCCACGTCCCTCGGTGCTTCGCGACGAAGCCGAACTTCACATCGACTCCGTGGCGAAGTAGGCCGCGGCTTTTTTTAGGATGTCCCGCTCCATCTTCAGGCGCGCGACCTCGCGCCGCAGGCGGGTCAGCTCGGCGTCCTCGGGCTTCTGCTGCCCCTGGCCGGGAAAGGCTTCTTTCGGATCGGCGACGAACTGCCGCACCCATTTCCGGATCAACGTCGGGCTCAGGTCGAGATCGCGGGACGCCTGGGCCACCGTGACCCCGCGCTCCCGGACCAGCCGAACCGCCTCGCGCTTGAACTCGCGGCTGTGCTTCCGTCGTGCTCGCATCTGACACCTCCAAGGCC
>CAIRBD010000377.1 GCA_903876745.1 uncultured Gemmatimonadota bacterium | reverse complement strand
TACATCGCCACGCACATCGCCACGTTCGAGGAGGCGCCGGTCACGGTCGCCGATATCGAGGCGCGCATCACACTCGTGCTCGACGCCTCGATGCCCTACTTCGTGGCCGACCTCGACGGTGCCATCCGCGGCTACACCTATGCCAACAAATGGATGGCGCGCTCGGCCTACCGCTTCACGCTCGAGTCCACCATCTACCTGCACCCCGACGCTACCGGGCAGGGGCTCGGCGCACGGCTGTACGACGTGCTCTTCCCCGAGATCGAAGCACGCGGCGCGCACTCAGTGATCGCCGGCATCTCGCTCCCCAACGCGGGGAGCGTGGCGCTGCACGAGCGGATGGGGATGACCAAGGTCTCGCACTTTGGCGGTGTCGGGTTCAAGTTTGGCCGCTGGATCGACGTCGGGCATTGGCAGCGGACGTTCCAGGACACCCCGCACCCGGGCTGATCACGCTCGACCGGGAGCAGGCCGATACTAGAAAGAAGTGCGACGGGAGTGATGCCGTCGCCGCATCCAGAGCCGCGAGCCCAGCCGTGCAATCTTCGCCGTACCCATCGCCGTCCGATGGCACGCTGCCGCAGTACACCCGCCTGCGCGTGTTCGTGCTGGCGGTGTGCGGCGTATGGCTGGCGCTCGCACTCGCCGAGTTCGTGCCGCCGCTCGCACCACACCGCTGGCCGCGGGTTCCGCGGATGCTCACGATCAGCCTCGTCGTGCTGGGTCAAAGCGTCCTGCTGGGCGCCGCCGCCCGGCGGCCCGACCTCTCGCGCCGGCTTCGGCAGTCGCTCGCCATGCTCTCGACCGCGATGCTCCTCGTCGCCGTCTCCGACGTCCTCGTCGCCGTGGGGAACCTCGAGACGACGGGGCCGGTGTTCGCGCGCATCAACGACAAACTCGAGGTCGCATACACCGCACTCGGCCTCATCGCGCTGTTCTGGATGCCGCTCGCGCCCGTACGTCGGAACGGTGGATGGCTCGTTGCGATCGACATCGCCATCGCCGTCGGCGGCATGCTGATCGTGCTCTTCGTGACGACGACGCTCATCGGGCTCGACGCGGCCAAGTCGAGCGAGCAGTCGCGCATCGTGCTCTACGCCCTGCTCACGGGCGGTAATCTCGTGGCCCTTACGATCATCCTCGTGCGCGGGCTCGCCCAGCCGGTGCCCGAGGCGATCTGGTTCCTCGCCGGCACCGTCGTGCTCGAGATCGGCTACTGGGTGTTCGCCCAGTTCAAACTGTCCGGGTTCATCAGCGATGGGCGCGGGATCGACCTGATCTTCGCCGCGGACCAGATCTGCTACGCGATGGCGGGGCTCGCGTTCCTCACGGCGCGCGTGGAGCAGGGCAAGGAGGCGCTCACGCCCAGCTGGGTGCGCGACATCAACCCGTTGCCCGCCGTCGCGATGCTCGCGGTGGGCGGCATGCTCGTGCAGCGCGTGCTCACGCGGTCCGCGGCGGGGCTCACGCCGCTCGCCGTGGGACTTGCGGGGCTCTCGCTGCTTCTCGTGTTGCGCGTGATGGTCGCGGCCCGCGAACGCGCCCAGTTGATCGCGCTCGATCTCGCGACCGAGCAGCGGCTGCACGCCGACCGCGTGCTTTCCATCCGTCGCCTCGCCGGCGGCATCGCGCACGAGTTCAACAACCTGATGACTGTGGTCATCGGCACGGTGGACGAGGAACTGCGCGCGCTGCCGACTGGCGCGCCGGCCCGGGAAGGGCTCGAGAGCGTGCGCGAGGCGGGACAGCGCGCCGCCGACCTCACGGCGCGCCTGCTCACCTACGCCGGCGACTCCTTCGCCGGCGAGGCGAACGCCACGCGCGAGCGCGTCGCGCCTGCGGAGCTGCTCACGGCACTCGAGGCGGGCGTGCGCGCGGTCGCCGGACCGACGGTGCGCGTGACGTTCGATCTCGCGCCGCAAGTGCGCGACGTGCGCGTGGACCGGCGGCTCATCGAGGAATCCGTTCTGCACCTCGTGAAGAACGCCCGCGCGGCGATGCCGAACGGCGGCACGCTCACGATTCGTCTGCGCGAGCGGCGCCTCGAGCGCGCTGCCCCGACCGAGGCCATTCTTCCCGCTCCGCAGGGAGTGTACGCCGTGATCAGCGTGTCGGATGACGGCATCGGCATGCCGCCCGACGATCTGCACCGGATCTTCGATCCGTTCTTCGGTCGCGAGTCGCTCGCCGTGGCTTCGGGGCTCGGACTCGCCGTGGTGCATGGTGTGATCGCGAACCACCTCGGCGGCATCGATGCCAGCTCGACACCAGGGGCCGGCACCACCATCAGTCTGCTGCTGCCGGTCGAGTAAGAGCGTAAACAAACGTTTATTCGACCGCGTGTGCAAGTTTTCCGGCCGCCGGCGTCTCCTTGGCAACTCAGTCAGGAGATCCGATGCTTCGCCGATTCTTGCGCTCACTGCTCGTGCTGCTCGCGGCCACGGCTCCGCGTGCCACCCCACTCGCCGCGCAAATCGCGACGACGCTCCCCGCCTGCCCGCCGCCGTGCGGCCCCGACCAGGCCTGCCCGCGTCCCATCGTCGTCAACTGCGGCGTGCGCATCGCCGCCGCCGCCGTGCAGCGCACGAGCAGCCACGTGCGCGCCGAGCTCGACGGGCGCGTCATCCGCTACGAAGTGAGCGAGACGTGGACCAACTCCGGTAGTCGCGTCGGCGAGGCCGACTTCCTCCTCCCGCTCCCCAAAGGCGCCGCCTTCGAAGACCTCGCCCTCTCCATCAACGGCGAGATGATCACGGGCGAGACGATGGGCGCCGACAAAGCGCGCGCCGTGTACGAGGAGATCGTGCGCCGCATGCGCGATCCGGCGCTCGTCGAGTGGATGGGGCACGGCCTGCTCCGCACGCGCATCTTCCCCATCGCGCCGGGCGAAGAGAAGAAGGTCGTCGTGCGCTTCCGCGCCGTGGCCGAACGTGAGGGCGACGCGCTGCG
>CAIRBD010000376.1 GCA_903876745.1 uncultured Gemmatimonadota bacterium | reverse complement strand
GTCGTGGAACAGCACCGTCTGCAACGTATCGCCTGGGAACTGCGTGCGGATCAGGTGGGTGAGCGCCAGCGCCACCTTCTTGGCCGGCGTGAAGCGGTCCTCGCCGTAGAGGATCATCGAGTGCGAACAGTCGAGCATCAGCACCGTCGCGCAACTCGACCGGTATTCCGACTGGCGCACCATCAGGTCGGCGTAGTCGAGGTCGATGGGCATGTCCAGCGAACCCGTGCGCACGAGCGCGTTCTTGAGCGTCTCGTTCACGTCCAGGTTCAGGGCGTCGCCGAACTCGTACGGCTTGCTCCACCCATCCGCCTCGATGCCGGTGGCGAGATACGCAGTGTCGTGCTGCCCGAAACTCGACCGTCCGAGCCCCGAGAGGATGTTCCGCAGCGCCTTGTAGCCGAGGAAATCGATGCCCTTGTCGGTGAGGCTGAACTGCACGTTCTTCGCCGCTTCCTGGGCCAGCCCGCCGGGGCCGGTCACCGCCTGGTGCCCCGCCGGCATCTCGGGCGGCTGCTCGAGCTTCAGGAAGCCGTCCTTGATGAGGCGCTGTACGATGCCGTCGAGCAGTTCGGAAAGCTTCGCCTCGCTGAACTCGTCGCCGTCGCCGCGCAGCGCCTCGAGCATCTCGGGCGTGAACTGGCCGCCCTGGATGAGCGCGTCGAGGATGGCCTGACGGAGCGCGTCGAGCGACTTGTCGGCGTCGTCCCCCGTCTCACCCCACCACGGATGCTCCTGCTTGCCCCCCGCGAATCCCGATTGCAGCAGGAAGTCGGCGAGGCCGTCGAGCAGGTCCTGCAGGTCCACCTGGTCGGCGGAGGCGGGACTGAACTTCGTGTAGGTGTGCGAACGCATTCTCGCTCCGGGGGAACCTCGGTCGAACGCGACAGGCTATTCAAGATAAACCACGAGCTGCGGTTCCCCGTTCCGGGCACCCACCGCAGTACTACCCCGAAGCTCGGTGCCACTGCCCGCGCCGCCGCGCCGGCGCGAGATTGCGTGAGATGTCCACCGACGCCCGTTCGCTCAATCCGTTCCGAATCCTCGGCGTCCACCGGAACTTCCGGCTGTTCCTCATCGGCCAGACGATCTCCCTCGTCGGCACGTGGATGCAGCAGGTGGCCACCGGGTGGCTCGCCCTCGAGCTCTCGAACGACGCCTTCGTCGTGGGACTCGTGAGCGCGGCGAGCACATTCCCCATCCTCGTACTCTCGCTCCCCGCGGGCGTCGTCGCCGATCGGTCGGAGAAGCTGCAGGTGGTGCGCATCGCGCAGTTCCTCATGCTCATCGAGGCCGCGCTGCTCTGGTGGTTCACGTGGACCGGCCACCTGAGCATCGGCTGGCTGCTCTCGCTCTCGCTGCTCGGCGGCACGCTCGCCGCGTTCGAGATCCCCGCGCGGCAGTCGATGATGGTGGACCTCGTCACCAAAGACGATCTGCAGGACGCCATCGCCCTCAACTCGGGCGGCTTCAACGCGGCGCGTATCGTGGGGCCGTCCATCGCGGCCCTGGTGATCGCGCAGTTCGGGCTCGCCTGGTGCTTCGGCTTCAACGCGCTGAGCTACCTCGCCGTGCTCGCCGGCCTGTGGATGATCAAGCTCCCGCCGCGTGTGGCGCCCACGCGGCCGCATCCGTCGCCGCTCGCCGGCATCCTCGAGGCGCTGCGCTATGTGCGCCGCGACCGCGTGATGTGGATCGTCATCCGCGTGGTGGCGGTGTTCTCGTTCCTCGGCATCCCGGTGCTCACGCTGCTCCCCGTGATGGCGCGCGACCACCTGCACCTCGATGCCTCGGGCTACGGCGCCCTGATGATGTGCTTCGGCGCGGGGGCGCTGCTCGGCGCGCTCAGCATCGCCGCGCAGGGAAGCCGCCTCCCGCGCGGCGCCGTGCTCACCGTCTCGAGCCTCTCGCTCTGCGTCTCGATCATCCTCTTCGCGCAGTCGAGCTCGGTGGTGTTCTCCGGCGCGATGATGTTCGTCGCCGGCGTGTCGATGGTGGTGAACAACGCGCTCATCAACGGCCTGCTGCAGTCACGCGTGAGCGATGCGCTGCGCGGGCGCGTGATGTCCATCTACGTGATGCTGTACGTGGGGATGAACCCGCTCGGTTCGTTCACGGCGGGATGGATCGCGAGCCACGTGGGCGCACCGTGGGCCGTCGGCGGCACGGCGGCGCTGATGCTGGCCTTCGCCGTGTGGGCGTTCCGCCGCTACCCGGAACTGCGGCGGGCGTAGTAGCGCGGGGCGCGCGCGGATCACCGCGCGCCCCGCGCGGCGATCCCCTACGCCCCGAAGTCGCCCGTGGGGTCGTCCGGCCCACGGCGGCGTCGCCCTTCCTCCCGGGCGCGGCCGTACTGTCCCTGGTCGTTGCGAGAGATCTTGCGACGCGCCACGAGCGCCTCGAGCACGAGCTCGCACGCGAGCGTGACGAGCGCATCGTCACTGGCCGGCGCGAGTCCTTCCGCGACGACCATCGCCACGAGCCCGGGCACCGTTTCGAACGCCGCGCGGAGCGCGCCCGCGCCCGCGTCCTCCGCCACCTGCAGCGCCGAGCCCGCGTCGAACCACATCACGACGTCGTCCGTCTCGGCCAGCGGCGCGTGCGCGCGCAGCGTCGCGTCGGCGGCGCGGCGGATGAGTTCCCTGGCGATGGACGCGCCGCCCACGAGCTCGCCCTCGTACTCGAGTTCGAGCTTGCCGGTGATCGCCGGGAGCGCGGCGTAGATGTCGGTGAGGCGCGGCACGATCTCGCCGTCGCTCAGGCGCACCGCGCGCCGCTCGGCGTTCGACACGACGTTCTCGAGCGCCGAGATGGGAAGCCGCTGCGACACGCCCGACCGGCGGTCCACGCGCTTGTCCACGCGCGCCTCGAATGCCACGCGCTCCACGAGTTCGGCGAGCAGCGTCGGCACACGCACCGCGCGCCCGGCGCGCTGCGTCCACGCTTCCTGGGCCGTGATCTGCATGCCGAGCTCCACCGTCTCGGGATAGTGCGTCACGATCTCGCTGCCGATGCGGTCCTTCAGCGGCGTGATGATCTTGCCGCGCGCCGTGTAATCCTCGGGGTTCGCCGTGAAGCACAGCACCACGTCGAGCGGAAGGCGCACGGGATAGCCCTTGATCTGCACGTCGCCTTCCTGCATCACGTTGAACAGCCCCACCTGCACCTTGCCCGCGAGGTCAGGGAGTTCGTTCAGCGCGAACAGCCCGCGGTTCGCGCGCGGGAGCATGCCGAAATGGATCGTGAGCTCGTCGGCGAGCAGATGCCCGCCTCGGGCGGCCTTGATGGGGTCGAGGTCGCCGATCAGGTCGGCGATCGTGACGTCGGGGGTGGCGAGCTTCTCGACGTAGCGCTGCTCGCGGCCGACCCACGCCACGGGCGTGTCGTCGCCGAACTCGGCGAGGCGGTCGCGCGCGAACTTCGAGACGGGGCGGAACGGCGAATCGTTGATCTCGCTCCCCGCGACGATCGGCATCGCCTCGACGAGCAGCGTGGTCAGCGCGCGCAGGATGCGCGACTTGGCCTGCCCGCGCAGTCCGAGCAGGATGAAGTGGTGCCGCGAGAGCAGCGCGTTGACGATCTGCGGCACGACCGTGTCGTCGTAGCCCATCACGCCCGGGAAGAGCGGGCCGCCGTCAGCGAGTCGGACGAGGAGGTTCGTGCGGATCTCGTCCTTCACCGAACGGTGCGCGCGGGAAGGGTCGCCGAACGGCGACGACTTGAGGGCGCCGAGTGTCGTGGGGAGCGTGGGCATGGTAGAAAATGTAACGCCGGTCGATGACCGTTCGTTCCGGGTCCTACCGCACCTTCACCCCTTCAGCGCGCGCCGCGCCCGCCAGTCGTCGACCGACGTACCGCCGGCGCCGACGAGCGCGATCGTCGCGCACGCGCCGAGCAGCGTCAGCTCGAATTCGTACCCGTACGGGGTGAAGAACCCGCCCTGTAGCCGCGCCACCAGGATCGCGACGCACATGTCGACGGCGAGGAGCAGCCCCGCCCAGCGTGCGAAGGCGCCGACGAGGATCGCCACCGCGCCCGCGAGCTCGGCGATGATCAGCACCACCGCGAGCGGTGTCGCCAGGATGAAGCCGAGCTTGAACAGCATGTCCGCGACCCCCGGCACGCCGAACGTGAACAATTTCTGTCCCCCGTGCATCAGGAAGACCGCGCCGACGACGATGCGCAGCGGCATCATCCCCAGCTCCTTCATCCAGCGTGCATTGTCCGGCATGGCGACATCCCGTGTTGAGGTCCGGCGCGGCGACGAGCGAGGTCGACCGTCGCGCGCCGCACCGTCGTCAGAAGGCGAACCAGACGTACAGGTAGAACGTGTTGTTGTCGGAGGCGTTGCGGCCGCCCGTGGCGATGTCGTACGACGTGGCGGCGCCGTTGAAGCGGTCATATCGCGTGTACTGCGCGCCCACCCGTGTGTTGATCCACGGGTTGAACGACGCCTCGAGGATCTGTCCCTGCGTGTCCGGTCGTCCGGTCCGGCTGCCGGTGACGGCGCCCGGTGTGTACAGCACGGGATCCGCCGTTCCCGCGAGCGCGAAATAGCCGGCACTCACGGCATACGTGGGTGTGGGAGCAAAGTTCGCGCTGGCCCGGAACGAGCGCAGCGTGTTCGACGCATTCGCCGCCGCCGCCGGCTGCTGGAGCAGCGCTCCCGCGAGTGATTGCGTTTCCACCGTGTAGGATGCCCGCGCCACGAACGCCCCCGCCGTGCCGACACCCTCCACCTGCGCATCGACGCCGATGTCGGTGAACGTACTGTACGCGCCGCGCGCGCCGCGCGCGCCGCGCGGCGCAAGGTCCGCGACGAGTCCGAACGTCCCGAGCATGGCCGTCACCGGGCCGTTCCGGTTCTGCACCGCCACGCGCCAGTACGGCGCCACCCCGTGCGTGAGGTTGGTCTCCACGGAATCGACGACCGACCGCGGTCCCTGCGGCGCCGACGTGTAGCCGCTCAACTCCGCGTACAGCACGTTGTCATACAGCGCGTACGCACCGAGACCGAGCACCGACTGCGACAGTCCGCCCTCGATGAGGAGCGAGGCGGCCGGTCGTGGCGCCAGCGCCGCCGACATGAACGGATAGCCCCACGCCGGCAGCGTGTTCCACACGTCCTGCACGGTGGGGTTGTTGTGCAGCGTCACGCCGTAGATCACGTCACGATCGCCGAACTTCGTGTGGTCCGCGAACCGCACGTCCGTGTTGTCGATCGCCAGCCGGCCGCTCGCGTCGCTGTACGTGACCTGGGCCAGCGCGCCGACGTTCGGCGTGATGGAGCCCCCGTAGAAGAAGCTCAGCTGCTGCGGATACTCGGCGCGCGTCGCCGCGGTGCCCGGCAGGGCGCGCGCGATGCTCGTCGCCGAGACGACCGCCATCGCCGAGAGCCCGGGGATCGGCGAGAGCGCGAGCGTCTGTCGCGTCGCGCTGTCGAGCATGCCCGTGATCTGCGGCAGCCCCGTGAGCGTGTAGCCGTTCAGCTTGAAGAGCCGGCCGAAACGTGTGAGCTGGGGGAAGCCGCCGAGGTGGCACACGTTGCACGACAGTTTCATCTGCCGGGCGAAGGTGGGTGTGCGCGCCAGTGCGGCGACCCGCGTGAACGTGGCCGTGGATGCGGCGTCGATGACGGCGGGCGCCTCGGCGGTGCGCCGTGCGACGCTCGCGTGGCCGTGTGCCCCTGCCGACACCGGTCCCATCGCCGCTGCGATGGCCAGCGCGAATCTGATCGTCTGCTTCATGGTTTCGCCTTCCCGCGTCCCACGGACCACACGTAGGACGCCACGTTGGTCGCGTCGGCTTTGGTGATGCCGCCTGGGAATGCCACCATCACCGTTGACGGCACTCCGTGCGTGATGACGGCGAAGATGTTCTTCAGGTCGCCGTTCTTCGCGTCCTTCCATGCGTGCGCTTTGAGCGTGGGCGCCACCTGCGTGCCCTCGAGCATCATGCCGTGGCACGCGAAACAGGTCCCCTTGCCGCGGAACACGGCGCGGCCCGCGTCCACCATCGCCGGCGTGATCGCGGTACTGTCGGGCTCGGCTGCCGCAGCGGGCGCGGCCTGCGCACCCGCTGCCGCCGTCGCCGCGGCGAGCGCGAGCGCGCCCGCCGCAGCGAGGATGGTGTGTCGCCAGAGTGAGCGCACGACTCAGAACGCGAGCCAGAGGTACAGATACAGGGTGTTGTTGTCGCTGGCCTTCCGCCCGCCGGCCGCCACGTCGTAGTTCGTCGTGCCGCCGTTGAACTTCTGGTACGCCACGTACTGCGCGCCGAAGCGCACGTTCATCCACGCATTCGCGTTCGCGTCGAGGATGAAGCCGTTGCTGTTCGGGCTGTTCGTGGCGCTCCCCGTGCCCGCCTCCTCCTGGTACACGAGATTGTCCGACGACCCGTTCACGCCGAAGTAGCCGACCGACAGCGTGTGCGTGTTGTTCGGCACCCACGACAGGTTCGCCTTGTACGTGGAGAGCGTGTTCGACACGTTCTGCGCCGTGGGCGACGCGGCGACGACCGAGGCCGCGAGCGTCTGGTCCTCGTGGATGTAACTCGCCCGGCCGATCAGCGTACCGCCGCCGAGCCTCTGCTCCACCTGCGCGTCCACGCCGATGTCGGTGTGCTTGTTCCACGCGCCGCCGATACCCGTCGGGTAGATGCTCGACGACATGCCGAACGTGCCGACCATCAGATAGGTGGACTCGAACTGGTGCTGCAGCGCCACGCGCCAATAGGGCGACACGTTCTTCGGCGTGTCGGTCGCCGACGTGTCGAGCGGGAAATGCGTGCCCTGCTTCGCCGACACGTAGCCCGACAGCTCGGCGTACAGCGTGCCGTCGATCATCGTGTAGGCGCCCACACCGAGCACCTGCTGCGCGAACGCGCCCTCGATCTTGGTGGCCGCCATCGGCGTCGGCGCCACGGCCGACGCGAGGAAGGGGAATCCCCAGGCCGGCGTTGTGTTCCACACATCCTGCACCGAGGGATTGTTGTTGATGCTCAGCCCGTAGATGACGTCGTGGTCGGAC
>CAIRBD010000375.1 GCA_903876745.1 uncultured Gemmatimonadota bacterium | reverse complement strand
CCACGCTCGCCGTGGCCGACGTCACCGCCGACTCGGCCGCCGACGCGGCGACGATCGACGGCTGGGTGACCCAGCGTGTGGTGCGGCGTGGTGAAGTGCTCCGCGTACCCGCCATCGCGCGCCCGCAGCTCGTCAAGTCCGGTGCGACGGTGCACGTGCAGGCCACCGTCGACGGCGTGCAGGTGTCGCGCGACGGCACGGCGCTCAATACGGGCTCTCTCGGCGACCAGGTGCGCGTGCGCCTCGACGCGCAGCGCACCATCACCGGCACCGTCGCGGGCCCCGCGACCGTGAAGCTTCCGTGAGGAATCCCTCCATGTCTCCGTTCCTTCGTCGCATCGCGCAGGCGCTGCTCCTGCTCCCGTTCGCTGCCGCCGCCGCGTGGACGCAGGCCAAGCCCGTCGCGGGCAAGGCCGTCGCGGATTCGTTCGCCATCCAGCCGGCCGTCCGCCAGTCGTGGACCTCCGACAAGATGCGCTACGGGGTGGGCGACATCATCACGGTGCTCATCGCCGAGCGCACGAGCGCGAACGCGAACGTCACCGACAACGCCACCGACAACCGGACGAAGAGCATGGGGCTCGCCATCCGCCCGCCGACGTCGCCGGGCGCGCCGAGCACGAACATCGACGCGACCATGGACTTCAACAACAACGGCAACTCGCGCAAGCAGGGCAACTCGGCGCGCGGCAACGACTTCACCGCGCAGATGAGCGTGCGCGTCATCGCCGTGTCGCCCACGGGCATGCTGCAGATCCGCGGCCACAAGCTCGTGAACATCGACAAGAACCAGCAGGATGTGGTCGTCACGGGATGGATCCGGCCGCAGGACATCACGTCGGCCACGAACTCCGTGCTCTCGTCGCGCATCGCCGACGCCGAGATCGACTATGCCCAGAAGGGCGCGATCGGCACGCCGAAGTCTGGCGTGCTCTCGAAGGTGCTCGGGGCGATCTGGCCATGACACGCCGGCACCGCTTCTTCATCCTCGCGACGCTCCTCGGCCTGTTCGTCACCTCCATCGTGCTTCCTGCGCATGCGCAGGAGGTGCGGGTGCGCGACCTCGTCATCACGGATGCCGCGCCGCCGGTACGGCTCATGGGCTACGGACTCGTGACGGGACTCAACGGCACGGGCGACCGCGTGACCGGCGCGTCCGGCTCACGGCAGACGGTGCAGTCGGTCGTGAATCTGCTGCGCCGGTTCGACGTCGAGGTGCCGCTCGAGATGCTGCGCACGCGCAACGTCGCGGCGGTGCTCGTCACGGCCGAGGTGTCGCCGTATCTGCGCCCCGGCGGTCACTTCGAAGTGCGCGTGTCGTCGCTCGGCGACGCGCAATCGTTGCGCGGCGGCGTGCTCTGGATGACTCCGCTCGTCGCGGATGCGGGAGGCAAGCCGCTCGCCGGCGCGCAGGGCGCGCTGCAGGTGAGCATCGGGAACTCGGCACGCCTCTCCCAGCAGAACGTGATGACGGCGACGATCCCGGGCGGTGGCGTGCTCGAGGCCGACATGCCGCGTCCATCGATGGCCGCCTCGAACAAGCTGCTGCTGCGCGAACCCGACCTCGGCACGGCGTCGCGCATGGCGGCGGCGATCGATTCGGCGTTCGGCGCGAAGGGGATCGCCAAGGTCGAGGATCCCGGATCGGTCTCGCTCACCCTCAAGGACACGACCGGCGGATTCGCCGCGGCGCTCGCCCGCGTGGGTGATGTGCGCCTGCGTCCCGCCCGCGCAGCGCGGCTCGTCATCGACGGGCGCGACGGCACGGTGGTCGCCGGCGGCGATCTCACGGTCGGCGAGGCGGTGGTCAGCCACGCCGGCATCACGATCACGATCGGCGCGGTCACCGATACGACGGCGCTCGTGCGCGGCATGCGCTTCGCGCCGGGGTCACCGGTGCAGAAAGTCGCGGCCGCGTTGCACGCCATCCAGGCGTCACCCGGCGAGATCGCCGCCATCTTCGAGGCGTTGCGCGAAGTCGGCGCGATCTCCGCCGAGGTGGTGCTCAAGTGACCATCGCCCCGCGGGCCGTCGGCGCGGCGTCGGACCCGCGCACCAGCGAACTCGACCGCCTGAAGAAGACGGCCAAGCAGCTCGAGGGCGTGTTCGTGCAGCAGCTGTTCAAGGCGATGCGCGAGACCGTGCCCAAGGACGGCATCGGGGGCGGCGGTTCCGGCGAGGAGATGTTCACGTCGATGATGGACCAGCACATGGCCGAGATACTTCCCAATCAGTGGAAGCACGACCTCAGCGAATCGCTCGTCAAGCAACTCAAGGACCGCGTGTCGCCGCGCCCGCTCCCCGCGGCCGATGCACCGACGATCACGCGCCCTGCGGCGCCGGAGATCCGTTGAACAACCTGATGCCCGCCCTCGCCGCGACCGCCCAGGTGCGCGCGCCGATCATGCACACCACCGCGACGATCACCGCGCTGGGCGACGCACTGCGCTCCGAAGCGCGGCTGCTGGCCGATCTCGTCGCGATCATGCGGCGCCAGCGCGACGCCGTCGCCCGCGACGACCTCGACGCCGTCGATGATTCCGTGTTCGCCACACACCGCGTGCTCGTCACGCTCGGCGAAGCGCGGCGGCGCCGCCGCTCGCTCAACCACATGCTCGGCGAGGGCGACGACCTCAGTCTCTCCGCCATCGAGGACTTCTTCGTCGGCGACGTGCCGCCCGACCTCGCGGCCGCCGTGGCGCAGGTGACCGACGGCGCGCGTCTCCTGCAGCGCGAAGTGGAGATCAACCGGCGCGTGCTCCGGCACGCGATCGACTCCGCCGACCAGTTCGTGCGGTCGCTCTATGGCGGTGCACCCCCCGCTCCCGTCGGGTACCCGGCGGCGGCGGCCAACGGCAGCCCGCCCACGTACGCGCCGCGCAGCGGCGGGTCCATCCTCGACCGGAGAGTCTGATGTCGTCACTCGTCTCGCTCTTCAGCATCGGGCGGTCGGCGATCCTGGCGCAGCAGGCCGCCGTGCAGGTGGCCGGCCACAACATCGCGAACGCGCAGACTCCCGGCTACACGAAGGAAGTCGTCGACCTCTCCGCTTCCGTCTCCGAACAGACGGCGCAGGGCTCGTTCGGCACGGGCGTGACGATCCGGAACGTCACCAGCCTGCGCGACAGCCTGCTCTCGCAGGACGTGCGCACGCAGAATCCGGCGGCCTCGAACTTCAAGACGAGCGCCGACCTGCTCGGCCGCGTCGAGTCGGTGCTCGGCGATCCGTCGAACAACACGCTCAGCACCGCGATCGACAATTTTTACAACTCGTGGAGCGACCTCGCGTCGAATCCCGCGACGGCGAGCGCGAAGACCGTCGTGCAGCAGCGCGCCACGACCCTCGCCACGACCTTCAACAGCTATGCCCGTCAGCTCGCGGATGTCGGCAAGTCGGCGTCGGACGGGCTCGCGCAGTCGGTGGCGACGGCCAACGGCATCCTCAAGAAGATCGGCGACATCAACAAACTGATCGTTCCCGCCGAGGCCGGCGGCCAGACGGCCAACGACCTGCGCGATCAACGGGACCTGCTCGTCGACCAGCTCTCTAGCATCGTGCCGATCACGACGATCGACCGCACGGACGGGAGCAATCAGGTGCTCATCGGCGGTCTGTCCGTCGTCGACGGCGAGGACTACAAGTCGCTCTCGACCGGCGGGGGCGCGACGCCGACGGTATCCATCACCGGTTCGTCGGATGCGCTGCGCAACGTCGGCGGGCAGATGGGCGGGCAGCTCGACTTCCTCGTGAACGTCCTTCCGAAGATCAGGGCCGGGCTCGACACGATCGCCGCGGCGATCGTCACCGACGTCAACGCCGTGCACGTCACGGGCTGGTCGCCGCCCGCCGGTGTGTCGGGCAACTGGCCCCCGTCGGCCGGCCCGACAGGCTCCGGCGTCACGTTCTTCGACGCCACGCCCGCGAACGCCACGGCCCAGAACATCCGCTTGTCCGTAACCGTCGCCGCGAACGCGAACGCCATCGCGTCGGGGAGCACGCTGAACGGCTCGGGCGACAACTCCGTGGCGCTCCAGATCGCCGCCCTGCGCGATTTGTCGCCCTCGGCGCCGGGCCAATCGGTCAACGGGGCCTTCCAGACCCTTGTGTCGAACGTCGCCGTGCAGAAGAATTCAGCAGACAGTTCGGCTACGGTGTACCAGACCCTGGCCGATCAGGCGTCCGCGCGGCGGCAGAGCGCGACGGGGGTGAGCACCGACGAGGAACTCATCAACGTCATCAAGTTCCAGCAGGCGTACATCGCCGCAGGTAAGTTCCTCAAGTCCGTGGACGAAATGTCGCAGTCCTTGCTGTCGATCGTTCAGTAGAGGCCTCGTAGATGCTCATCCTCAGTCGCAAGGAAGGCGACTCGATCGTGATCGGCGGGGACATTCGCGTGATCGTCCTCAGTTCCGACCGGCACGGCGTGCGGTTGGGCATCGAAGCCCCGTCGGACGTGCGCATCCTCCGCGGCGAGATCGTCAGCCAGGTGGAGAAGGAGAATCAGCGCGCGACGGGCGCCGCCAAGGAGTGGGCGGACCTCGTCGTGCCGCCCAAGGGCTGAGCGGCGCTCAGCCCCCGCGTTCGCGCCGGCGCAGGAACGCGAGCGTCCCCAGACGCAGCGTGGCGCGCACTGTCCCGCGCGGCGTGACCGCGACCGCCGCTTCGACCGCCGCATCGCGTGCGATCCAGCGAAGCGCCCGGAGTTCCGGCGGCTCGTCCCCGCCGAGCGAGGCCACGGCGTTCGTCTCCGCGACAAGTTCCACCGCATCGGCGTTCCCCTCGTAACGCAGACGGATGCCCTCCGGCATGGTCTCCTCGCCCAGGTGCCGCGCGGCGGCGCAGAGGAGGAGCAGCACGGCCTGCATCAACGTCGCGGGATTCAGCAGCACCGGTGGCGTGGTCGGATCGCCATCCACCTCGCACGGGACGTCGCGGAACGCGAGGTGGTACTGGAAGAGCGCCAGCGCATCGTCCGCGGCGTACGTCACCTGGGCCTGTTCGGGCACGCCCGACGCGAACGGCAGCAGCCGGTACAGCCGGAGGAGGCGTTCGAGTCGCTCCGCCTCGGCATCGACCTGCGCGCCCACCGGGCCGTCTTCCGGCGCACCCAGCCCCGCGCCCACCGCGCCGAGCGACGAGAGTCGATTGCTGAACGCGTGATTGAGGCCGCGCAACACGTTGCCCGTGACCGACATCCATGCGTCGGCCGCAGGGTTCGCGCTGGGGGGCTCCGCGCCGCGAAGCTGAGGGCTGTCTGGGGGTGCCACGGTTCGAGTTTCTCTTGTTCCGATCCGATACTGTTGACTGTGGACAGGATGTCCCGTCATCAACCCAGCATCGGACGCTAAAGTCGTGTTTCTGATCATCGGACTTGTCGTCGTCTTCGGCAGCATCGTCGGCGGCTACGTGATGCACCACGGCCAGTTGGCCACGCTGGTGCAAATCAACGAGTTCATCATCATCGGCGGTGCTGGTCTTGGTTCCATGATCATCGGGAACCCACCGGGCACGCTGAAGCGGTCGCTCGCCGCCACGCTCGCCCTGCTCAAACCCGATCCGTTCGACGGCAAGGCCTACGGCGAACTGCTGCAGGTACTCTACGAGATACTCCGCACCGCACGCAAGGACGGCCTCATCGGACTCGAGAAGCATATCGAGGCCCCCGAGGAGAGCGAGATCTTCAAGAAATACCCCAACTTCCTGCATCACGCGGCCGCCGTGTCGCTCCTCTGCGATACGCTCAAGGTGCTGTTGAGCGGGACGGTGGAGGACCATCACCTCGCCGAGATCCTCGAGATGGACCTCGAGCAGCAGCATCACGAGGCGATGTCCGCGCCGAACGCGATCACCAAGACCGGCGACGCCATGCCCGGCTTCGGCATCGTCGCGGCGGTGCTCGGCGTGATCATCACGATGGGTTCCATCGGCGGCGCGGCGAGCGAGATCGGCGAGAAGGTGGCCGCCGCCCTCGTCGGGACCTTCCTCGGCATCCTGTTGTCGTACGGCGTGCTCGGCCCCATCGCGCAGTCCATCGAGGCGCGGGTCGCGTCGGAGCATGCCTACATGCTCTGCATCAAGACGGCGCTGCTCTCGTTCGCGCGCGGTGACGCGCCGATGTCGGCCGTGGAGTTCGCGCGGCGCAACATCGAACCCGGCCACCGTCCGTCCTTCACGGAGCTCGAAGCGCTCACGCGCCCGAAGACGGCCTGATGAGCAAGGACGCCGGCAAGCGACCCATCATCATCAAGCGCGTGAAGAAAGCGGGGCACGCGCACCACGGCGGTTCGTGGAAGGTCGCGTACGCCGATTTCGTCACGGCGATGATGGCGTTCTTCATGGTGATGTGGATCCTGGGCATGGACGAGTCCACGAAGAAGGCCGTCGAGGGCTATTTCTCCAACCCGGCCGGCTTCAAGAAAGGGTATGGATCGGGGAGCAGCCCGATCGCCAACGGCAACACACCATCGAAGCTCTCCACCGAGACGGTGAAGCTCATCGTGCACACCGCGCAGGAGAAGGCGTTCGCCAAGGCGGCCACCGAGATCACGGCGCGGCTCGATTCGGCGAAGGGCGTGCTCGGTCCGGCGAAGTTCGAGATCACGATGACCAGCAAGGGGCTCCGCATCGAGCTCATCGAGAATGGCCAGGGGAACAACTTCTTCAGCCGCGGCTCCGCGTCGATGACGAAGACCGGCCTCGTGGGGCTACAGCTCATCGCCCACGATCTCATCGCGCTGAAGAACCCGATCGTCGTCGAGGGACACACCGACGCGACGCTCTACGGCCAGAACGCGAACTACACCAACTGGGAGCTCTCGGCCGACCGCGCCAACGCGGCGCGGCGTGTGCTCGAGCAGTCGGGGCTCGACCCGGCGCGCATCGTCGAGGTCCGCGGGTACGCCGACACCCAACTGCGGCGCCCGCTGGACCCGCAGGCGGCCGAGAACCGCCGCATCTCGATCCTGCTCCCGTTCACGGGCGGCGACACCAACATGTCGGCGCCGGACATGGGAGTGGGCGGGCGCTGAGGCAGCCGTCGCGGGCCGGTCGTCGCGCCCGCCGCCGCGTCACCGGACTCAGGTCGGGCTGATGACCTCACGCGCCCACGCCCCGGCCTCGGTGTACCAGTCGGGGAGCGAGTCGAGGACGCCCATCTCGGTGCCAAGCGCGATCACCTGCTCCCAGTCGCCGCGCGCATAGGCCGCCGCCGTCAGCAGGTAGGGCGTGAACGGTCCCTCCTGATGCAGCAACGCCGCCTCGACGTCGGCCGAGACCCGCACCTGCGTGAGCAGTTCGGCCATCGGCATGCCGAGGATCGCGTCGAACGTGGAGAGCACGCCGGTGAGGAAGAGCGACGGGGCGGAGTGACCGCGCCGCGTGTTGATCGCGAGCAGTTCGCAGAACCGCGCGCGTTCGAGCGCCGAGAGCACCATCTCGCGGTCGATGCCCGTCTTCATCGGCATGCTGTTGGCGAAGAGCAGCGCGAGCCAGCGTTGGAGCGGCGTGCGCCCGATCATCCGGATGGCCTGCTGGATGGACTCGATGCCGGTGCCGCCCATGGCCGCCGAGTTCACGATGCGCAGCAGCTTGAAACTCAGCCCGGGATCGGACCGGAACGCGGCGTCGAGGTCGCGATCGGTGGAGTTCGGGTCGGGGATCAGGTTCATCACCTTCGCGACGCCGATCATGCCGGCGGGAAGCTCGCGCCGCTGCACGAGCTCCGGACGGCTGAAGTAGTAGCCCTGGAACAGCTGATACCCGAGATCGCGGCACTGCGCGAGCATCGCCGCGTCCTCGATGCGCTCGGCGAGCAGCGTCACGTTGTAGCGCTTCAGGCGCGCCGTGAGCGCCTCCAGGTGCTCGGTCGTCGCGCCGAGCACGTCGACCTTCACGATGTGCGCCAGCTGCAGGAACCGTTCGTACTCGTCGCCCGCCGCGAAATCGTCGAGCGCGAGGCGGTACCCGTGGTCTCGCGCCTCCTGCGCCGCGGCGACCGTGTGCTCGTCGCACTCCACGCTCTCGAGGATCTCGATGGTCACTTTCGAGGCGTCGAGCAGCTTGTAGTCGTGCTCGAGCAGCAGCTCGCGCGGGAAGTTGATGAACGCCTGCACGCCGCCGGTGAGCTGATCGAGACCGATCGTCAGCAGGCCGGTGACGAGCGTCTGGCTGCTCATCTTGACGGCGTCGAACGCCCCGGCCGCGGTCGCCGTCTTGGTGGCGCGATACAGGAGTTCGTACGCGACCAGATGGTTGTCGCGATCGAAGATCGGTTGCCGCGCGATGAAAGAATCAGCCACAGTGATGATGTCGAGCGAAATGGTCCGGCCACGCCCGGGTCGACGGGCCGTCTGTCAGTATTATCGGCCGCAAACCGGACAAACCCGCGGCCCGCAGCCGGGAGGGTGCCCCGCGGCGCCGGGCTGCTTTAACGGGCGCCCGGCGGGGCGGCGAGCGCAGCGGCCGACGCCGCACCACGCGGGCCCGCGGCCTCGACGATCGCCGCGGCGCCGGGTCCGGCCACGAACAGGAACTCGCGGTTCGTCAGGTGACTCACCGTCCCCACCTTCACGCCGCTCGGGTTATGGATGCCGATCTTCGCTCCCACATACCGACGGAAGGCCACGGGCACCACCGCCACCTCGCCGTGTGTGGACGCGAGCAGCGCCGTGATATCGTCGTAGGCGAAGTATCCCTCGTTGTTGAACGAGACGATCACGTGGCGAGCCGGCAGCGTGCGCATGAGGCCGGTGAACGCCTCCCAGGCCTGCGCGCGCACGTTGAACCGGCTCTTCGTGGTGCGGCAGTCTTCGCGCTTGCGGGCCACGCCATAGGCCGGCGGCGCGTCGTGCCGCACGATCGTCTCCCACACGTGGTAGTTCGAGAAGTACGAATGCTGGTTGTAGGGCGGATCGATGTAGGCGAGGTCCACCGGCTCCATCGCCGCGGCGAGCGCGTTGGCGTCTTCCCGCCGCGAGCGCCCGGTGCCGGCGATCAGTTCGGGCATGCGCAGCTCGAGCGGCCGGTACGACCGCGGCGCCCACGCCTTCAGGTACGCCATCTGCAGCCCGGTGGTCGAATCCACGCGGTCGGCGGCGAGGAGCAGTGCCGTGAGCAGCACGGCGCGCTCCAGGCGATCGGCGCCGATCGTGTCGATGGCGTCGCGGATCGCGTCGATGCGCCGCCCGTTGAACGGCTGGAAGTAGCGGGCCTCCTCGCAGAACATGCGCGTGACGTAGCCGTCCCTCCCCTCCACCGCGTTGAGCACGGCGAGCTGTTCCGTCACGCGGGCGCGCAGCGTCGCGTCGCCGCCGTCGGCCTCGATGTAGCAGGCGGCGAGCACCTCGCTGTACGACGCGAGGTCGTTGGCCGTCACGTCGAACCCCTCGCGCTTGAGCGCCTGCGCCACGCGCGTGGTGCCGGTGAACAGATCGGCGACCGTGCGCGCACCGGCGTGCTCGCGCACCGCCGCGGCGAGCGCGACGATGCGCGGCACCAGCGTGCGCTTGGAGCCGAGGTATTTGATCACGTCTTCGTTTTCGCCCGCTCGGCCGCGATCAGTTCGCGCCGAAGGATCTTCCCCGACGCCGACTTCGGGATCTTCTCGATGAACTCGACGACGCGGACCTTCTTGTAGGGCGCGACGGCGCCGGCCACGAACTCCATCAGCTCCTGCGCCTCGCACGGCGCGCGCAGCACCACGAACGCCTTCGGGATCTCGCCCGCCTCGGCGTCGGCGACCGGGATGACCGCCGCGTCGGCGACCTTCGGGTGCGTGAGCAGCAGCGCCTCGAGTTCGGCGGGCGCCACCTGATACGCCTTGTACTTGATGAACTCCTTGAGCCGGTCGACGATGTAGAAGAAGCCGTCCTCATCGGCGTAGGCGACATCGCCCGTCCGCAGCCACCCCTCGGCATCGAGACACTCGGCCGTCGCCACGGGATTGTTCAGGTAGCCCTTCATCACCTGTGGTCCACGGATGTACAACTCGCCGCGTTCGTTTGGCCCCAGTTCGCGCCCGGTCTCCAGATCCTGGATGCGACACTCGGTGTTGGGCACAGTCAGCCCGGCCGAGCCGGGCTTGTAGAGCTGCCGGTCGTACGGGGTGAAGTGCGTGACGGGGCTCGTCTCCGTCATGCCGTAGCCCTGCTTGGTGAACACCCCGAGCCGCGCATCGAGCTCCCGCTCGAGTTCCCCGCTCATCGGCGCGGCGCCGGAGTTGACCATCTTGAGCGACGAGAGGTCGAACTGGTCGACCATCGGGTGCTTGGCGAGCGCGAGCGCGATGGGGGGCACGAGGTACGCCGCGACCACCTTGTACTGCTGCGACAGGCGCAGGTACATCTCGAGGTCGAACTGCGGCATCGTCACCACGGTAGCGCCCTTCCGCAGCACGGCGCAGAGGATCACCACCATTCCATAGATGTGGAAGAACGGCAGGATGCCGATCGTGTGGTCGCCCGGCACCGAGAGGTCCACGAACTCGCACTGCACCAGATTGGCCACGAGGTTGCGATGCGTGAGCATCACCCCCTTGGGCAGGCCGGTGGTGCCGCTCGAGTATGGCAGGGCCACGATGTCATTCGCGGGGTCGATCGTGACCTCGGGCGGCTTCCCGTCGTTCGCCACCAGCGCGGCGAACGGCGTGCAGCCCGGCGAGTCGCCGAACACGATCACCTCGCCTCCGCCCGCCAGTTCCACCGCCTTCAGCGCACGCTCGGCGAGCGCCGGCACCGTCACGACGATCCGTGCGCCCGAGTCGCGGAGCTGCCGCGCCAGCTCCTCCGCGCCGTACATGGGGTTCGCCGTGGTATTCATGCCGCCGAGCGACGCGACGCCGAAGAACACCGCCCCGTACTCCGGCAGGTTCGGCGAGAAGATGCAGAGAGCGTCGCCGCGACCGAACCCCCGGGCGGCCAGCCCTGCAGCGACGCGGCGGGTGAGGTCCTGCAGCTCGCCGAAGGTGATGCGCCGCCCCGTGGGGCCGTCGATCAAGGCCGGAAAGTCGCGGAAGGCCGCGGCCTGCTCGAAGACGTAGTCGACCAGCGACACGTCGGGGATGGTCACATCGGCGAAGCGGCTCTTCATGCGCATCAGCGGCTCTGGGGACGGGGGGAAGCCTTGGTAATAGCCAAACCGCGGCGCGACGGCAATGTCCCTGACTGCGGGGCGCCGCCCCGCCACGCTACATTATGCGCAGCGCGGCGAGCGCTGCGACCCGCGCCTCACTGTCCGCCTCTCTAGAGGTACCACGATGCGCATCACGAAAGTCGGTGTCGTCGGCGCCGGGGTGATGGGGCACGGCATCGCCGCGCTCTGTGCGTCCGCCGGATACCCTGTCGTCCTCCTCGACATCCCCGGATCGGACGACCCCTCGTCCCCCGATCGCTCCGCGCCCGCCAAAGGCGGGCTGCAAAAAGCGATCAAGAACAAACCCGCGGCGTTCATGGATGTGGACCGCGCCGCACTCGTGCAGACCGGCAATACCGCCGACCACCTGCACCTCCTCGCCGATTGCGACTGGATCGTCGAAGTGATCATCGAGCAGCCGAAGCCCAAGCAGGACCTCTTCGCGCGCATCGAGCAGATCGCCCCCGACGCCATCGTCACCTCGAACACCTCCGGCATCCCGATGTCGGTGCTGCTCGAGGGGCGCACGGAGAAGTTCCGCCGCCAGTTCTGCGGCACGCACTACTTCAATCCGCCGCGGTACATGCACCTGCTCGAGATCATCCCGACGCCCGATACGGCGCCCGAGGTGCTCGACACCGTGCGGCACTTCCAGGAGCGCATCCTCGGCAAGGGGATCGTCATCGCCAAGGACGTGCCCGGCTTCGTCGCCAACCGCCTCGGCGTGCACGGCATGGTGGTCGCCGGCCGCGCCATGATGAAGCACGACCTCACCATCAGCGAGGTCGACACGCTCACCGGCGCGCTGATCGCGCGCGCAAAGACGGCGACCTTCCGCACCGGCGACCTCTCGGGCATCGACGTGCTCGTGCACGTCACCAAGGGACTCAGCGACACCACCGGCGAAGACCTCTCGCTCGCGCCGTGGATCCATGAACTCGTCAAGAGCGGCCGCCTCGGCGACAAGACCAAGGCCGGCTTCTACCAGAAGAAGGGCAAGGAGATCCTCTGCCTCAACTGGAAGACCCTCGCCTACGAGGATCAGGGCCGCTTCGCGACGCCCGAGATCGACGCGCTGCTCAAGCTCCCCGCCGCGGACCGCGTCAACAAGGCGAAAGATCTTCCCGGCAAGCACGGCGATTTCCTCCGCGACATCCTCGTGGAGCAGTGCCACTACTGCCTCACGCTCACGCCCACGCTCGCGTACGACGTTACCGCCGTGGACCGCGCCCTCGTCTGGGGCTACGGATGGGAGATCGGCCCGTTCCAGGTGATGGACGCCCTCGGCCTCGATTGGCTGCGCGCGCAATTCGCCAAGGCCGGCAAGGACGAACCCGCGCTGCTCAAAGCCGCGGGCGCGAAGTTCTATGAAGGGGAAGGAAGCACCGTCACGATCCCCGGCATCGCCAAGAACGCGCCCAGCGGTAATCGCACCGGCGTGCCCGGCATCCCCGGGCAGCTCGTGCTCGCGCATACGCCCATCGTGGATTCCAACAAGGAAGCGCGCGTGCGCGACCTCGGTGACGGCGTGCTCTGCCTCGAGTTCTGCGGCAAGATGAACACGCTTGGCACCGGCGTGCTCGACATGGTCGCGCGCACCATCGACCGCGTGAGCAACGGCCACTACGCCGGTCTCGTGCTCGGCAACGATGACCCGCGCACGTTCACCGCCGGCGCCAACCTCGCCCAATCCGCGGGCGCGGCGGCGAGCGGCGACTGGAAGACGATCGAAGCAGGCGTGAAGGCGTTCCAGGACGCCGTGATGAGCGTGCGGCGCGCGCCGTTCCCCGTGGTGAGCGCGCCGTTCGGCCTCACGCTCGGTGGCGGCGTGGAGTTCTCGCTGCACTGCGACCGCATCCAGGCGCACGCCGAGCTCTACATGGGACTCGTGGAAGTGGGCGTGGGGATCATCCCGAGTGGCTGCGGCACCAAGGAACTCGCGTTCCGCTTCGTGGAGGCGCTCAAGCCGTACGAAGAGGCCGATCCGTTCGAGGCCGCCAAGCGCGCCTTCAAGATGATCGCGCTCGCCGCCACGAGCACGAGCGCGATGGAAGCCCGCAAGATGGGCTTCCTGCGCCCCGCGGCCGACCGCATCTCGTTCAACCGCGACACGCTCATCTCCGACGCCAAGGCGCGCGTGCTCGATCTCGCGCCCGATTACGCGGCGCCGGCGATGAAGACCATCCGGGTGGGCGGCCGGGAATGGCTCGGCAATCTCGACTACGCGCTCTGGAGTTTCCAGGAAGCCGGTCAGGCCAGCGCGCACGACGTGCGCATCGGGCATTGGGTGGCCTACGTGCTCTCGGGCGGCGACGGTCCGCCGCGCGACGTCACCGAGCAGGACCTGATCGATCTCGAGCGCGAAGCGACGCTCTCGCTCCTCGGCACCGCCGAGACGCAGGCGCGCATCAAGTACATGCTCGAGACTGGCAAACCCCTTCGTAACTGACCCGGTTAGCCGTGGCCCGTGTCGTTCACGGTTCACGGTTAACGGTTAACCGTATACCGTCTACCCGGTCTTCCTCATGTCTGAATTGAAAGAAGTCGTGATCGTCAGCGCGATGCGCACCGCCGTCGCGCGCGGCAAGAAGGACGGCGGCCTCGCCGCCTGTTATCCCGTGGACCTCTCGGCCGCCGTGCTGCGCGCTGCGGTGGAGAAAGCCGGCATCGACCCCGGCATCGTCGAGGACGTGCTCTGGGGCTGCGCGATGCCCGAGGGTTCGCAGGGCCTGAACACGGCGCGCCTTGGCGTGCTGCGCGCCGGCTTCCCCGTGACGGTGAGCGCTGCCACCGTGAACCGGTTCTGCTCGAGCGGCCTGCAGACCATCGCGATGGCCGCGCAGTCGATCGCCACCGGGATGAGCGACGTTGTCATCGCCGGCGGCGTGGAGATGATGAGCCAGGTGCCGATGTCGGGCTACCACACGCGGCTGCATCCCGAGATGACGGAGGCGAGCATCGGCATGGGTTTCACGGCCGAGCGGGTTGCACAGCGGTGGGGGATCACGCGCGAGATGCAGGATCAATTCGCCGTGGCGAGTCAGCAGAAGGCGTCAGCCGCCATCGCCGCGGGCACGTTCCACGACCAGATCGTACCGGTGCCCGTGCAGAAGGTATCGTGGAAGGGCTCCACGAAGACCGTGACGCCCGGCGAGTTCGCGGTGGACGAGATGCCGCGGGCCAACACGACGCTCGAAGGGCTCGCCAAGCTTCCGCCGGCGTTCAAGCCCGGCGGCTCGGTGACGGCCGGCAACTCGAGCCCGCTCTCCGACGGCGCCGCAGCGCTCGTGATGATGAGCCGCGAACGCGCGAAGGAGCTCGGGATCCGTCCGCTCGCGCGTTTCGTGACGTTCGCAACGGCCGGCGTGGATCCCGACGTGATGGGGATCGGGCCGGTGAAGGCGGTGCCGAAGGCACTCGCCCGCGCGGACCTGCAGTTGAGCGACATCACGATGATCGAGCTCAACGAGGCGTTCGCCGCGCAGGGACTCGCCGTGATGAAGGATCTCGAGATGGATGCGTCGCGCGTGAACGTGCACGGCGGCGCGATCGCACTGGGGCACCCGCTGGGCGCGACGGGCGCCAAGCTGACGACGCAGCTCATCCACGCGCTCGGACAGCGCGGCGGCGGACTCGGCATGGTGACGATGTGCGTAGGCGGCGGCATGGGCGCCGCAGGCATCTTCGAGGTATATCCGCAGCTCGTGGCGTGAACCGCGGCGCGGCACGGCCGCGGAGCGTGCTGTCATTCGACCGAGGGTCCGACCATGAGTCTGCGCACGACGTTGCGGGACCATCTGGTGAACGTGTGGGTCGGCGATCCGTGGTACGGTTCGTCGGGACGGAAGATCCTCGACGGGATCAGCGCTGCCGACGCGGCGGCGCGCCCCGTCGCGGGCGTGCAGAACATCTGGGAGGTCGTGCTGCATCTGGTCGCGTGGACCGACGAAGTGTCGCATCGTGCGCGCGGCGAGATGGCGAAAGCGCCCACGCGCGGCGAGTGGCCCGCGATCCCCTCGCCCGCGGACGACGCGGCGTGGAAGCGCACGCTCGCTGAGTTGGGCGCCGCGCGCCAGGCCGTGCTCGACGCGATCGAACAGTCGCACGAAGAGGATTTTCACCTTCCGGTGCGCGAAGCCGAGGGCGCGAGCCACACGCAGCGGAGCCGGGCGCAGATGTTATCCGGGTTGATGGAGCACGACGTCTACCATTTTGGGCAGATCGCGCTGCTGAAGAAGGCGATTCCGCGCGCGGCGGCTGGCAGGGAATAGGGGTCTCTACGAAAGGTCCGCCCTGTGCAGGCCCCGAGCGGACTACAGGCAGGAGCGCGACGAACGAGGGGGAGCGTACCGACGCTCCCCCTCGTTCGTTCCGTGTCGCCTGCACGCCGTGCCCCCCCGGCCATTGCACCCCTCCCCCTTTCCCTCCCCGTCACTATTCTGAAACATCCATTAGGCCAGTTACGTCAGAGTACCCTCAGGAGGGTGACTCAGTGATCCGACACATGCCGACCTCGACTCTTCGCGCGCTCGCCATCGCCATGCTCGTGTGCGCCGTCCCCGCGTTCGCGCAATCCGCCGACCTCTACGCCGCCAAGGCCCGCGCCGACAGCGCCCGCCTGCCCTACACCGAAGCCGACATCGACTTCATGAAAGGGATGATCAGTCACCACGCGCAGGCCATCGTGATGGCCCGCTGGGCGCCGACGCACGGGGCGAGTCCGTCGGTGCAGACGCTGTGCGCGCGCATCATCAACGCGCAGTCCGACGAGATCGCGCTCATGCAGACCTGGCTGCGCGACCGCCGGCAGGCCGTGCCGGAGGCCAAGCCCGTCCCCATGAAGATGAAGATGAATGGCATGGAGATGATGATGCTCATGCCCGGCATGCTCAGCGACGCGCAGTTGAAGGAGCTCGACGCCGCGCGCGACCGCGAGTTCGATCGGCTCTTCCTGAAGTTCATGATCCAGCACCACAAGGGCGCCGTTTCCATGGTGAAGGACCTGTTCGCGACGAACGGCGCCGGACAGGACGAGCTCACGTTCAAGTTCGCTTCCGACGTGAACGTCGATCAGACCACCGAGATCGCCCGCATGGAACAGATGCTCGCGGCCGTCGTACTCGGCACGCGAGCACCGTGACTGTGACTG
>CAIRBD010000374.1 GCA_903876745.1 uncultured Gemmatimonadota bacterium | reverse complement strand
CTTTGGCAGCGCGGCGCTCGCGTGGAAACTGCTCACGCGCCCCGATCCGCGCCCCACGCTGGTCATCAATGACGCGGAGAAGAACGCCCCGCCGTACTTCTCGGTGGCTGCGGCGGCCGTGGACCTCGAGGTCGTCGCGCCGGACGGCCGTCGCGCCAGCACCTCCAGCGCAACCGCGGGCTCGGACTCGACCCGACGGCTTGCCGCCGACCCCAACGTGGACTGCGGCGGCTACGGTCGCGAGAAGGAGTCCGAGTCGTCGTGCACCGCCAGCATCATCGTGCACGAACCGGCCTACGGCACCTGGCGCGTGATCGTCACATCCACGGACTCCACACGCGGCGAAGCGCTCAACGTCGGCTACGGCGGCAAGGGATTCCGCCGTGCGGGCGGATTCCCGGTGCGCTTGATCGTCGACGCGCACCAGTCCGTGGAGTTCAGCCTTTCCGTCGCCGCCGATGGTGTGAGCCAGACCTCGAAGGTGGGGCCTAGCCGCCGCTGACGATCCGCATCACCAGGTCGGCCACCTGCTGGCGGACTGCGGTGATGCGCGTGTTGGCGCGGGTGGGATTCACACGGTTCGTGAGCAGCAGCACGAACAGGTCGTGCGCGGGATCGATCCAGAGCGACCCGCCGGTGAACCCCGTGTGCCCAAACGCGGGCCGCTTCATCAGGTGCCCGGCGGAGTTCGTGCCGTTGGCCGTCTCCCAGAGGAGGGCGCGCGACGAAAAGGCGGAGTCGACCACTGTCGTGAACCGCCTCACCGTCGCCGCGCTCGCCACGTGTGCCGTGCCGAGCGTGCCTCCGCCAAGGTACATCTGGGCGTAGCGCGTCATGTCGTGCGCGCTGCTGAACAGCCCGGCGTGCGTCGACACGCCGCCCAGGGCGAAGGCGTTCTCGTCGTGCACCTCGCCGCGCAGGTGGCGCTGCCGCCATGGATCGATCTCTGTTGGCGCGATCCGTTCCAGTAGCGAGGCAGGCGGCAGATACTGCGTCTCGGTCATCCCGAGCGGCACGAAGACATGCTCCCGCGCATACGCATCGATCCGCTGCCCGGTGATGGTGCGCAGGATCTCGCCGAGCAGGATCGCGTTGAGATCCGAGTACACCATGCGAACACCGGGGAGCGTGTCGAGCGGCGTGGCGTACACGAGCGCCATCGCCGAGTCGGGGGTGCTCGCTTCCTTGTACAGTGGGCGCCACGCCGGCATCCCGGAGCTGTGCGTGAGCAGATGGCGCACCAGCACCAGGTCCTTGTGCACGCCGGTCCAGGAGGGCAGGTAGCGCTGCACCGGCGCTTCGGGGTCGACCTTTCCCTGCTCGATGAGCTGCATGATCGACGGCGCGAGCGCGGTCACTTTCGTGAGCGACGCGAGATCCCAGAGCGTGTGCTCATCGGGGCGCGGCGACGTGGCCCAGTCGAGATGCCCGGCGCCGTACTGCGCGAGTACGCGGTCCTTGCGGCCGACCACCACGTAGGCTCCCGGGAACGCGCTGTCGCTCACCGCTTTGTCGAGCAGCACGCGCAGGGAATCGGCCAGACGCTTCGAAAGGGAATCGGCAGCCGACATCTCGTCTCCCGCGTCATTCGAGGAACCTGCGAACGGGCGCGTGAGCCCGTCGCCGCGGGCGAAGAATCCTGGGAGCGTGATGGGGGCGTGCCCGGTGATGGGGGCGCGGCCGTCGATCGCCTGCGCCGCGGCCCGCTCGAGCGCCGGGCCG
>CAIRBD010000373.1 GCA_903876745.1 uncultured Gemmatimonadota bacterium | reverse complement strand
TCTCGGCGATGGTCTCGATGAGCGCTTTGGGATGACCATCTTTGCCGAAGCTTGTCAACTGCGGGGTCGTGGCCGTTCGCCACGCCGTGAATTGCTCGCGTGCCGCCGAGTTGAAGGCGGCGAACTCGGGGTGCCCAAGGATGGCGGCCTTCACCTCTGCAATCGGCAGACGGGGTCTTGCGTAGCCGAGACGCCCGGCGCTCTCGAACAACGCAGCGCGCACGCCGGGGAGCACCTGCCAGTAGTCACCGAGCGCATCGAGGTCGCGCTCGGGAATACCGCCGCGCAGGTGCCCCTCGATGTCTTGGATGTCCTCCGGCTCGCTCGCGTCGACGTACCGCGGCAGGTTCAGGTTGTAGTCGTTCTTCGCATCGCTGATCTCCGTCACGGGCACCATCCGCGCGTAGCCCGGTACTTCCAGCCCCTTCGTGACAGTATCGACGATGCGATGAATGTCCTGCTCCCGCAGCCGGTTCTTGTTGCCGTCCTTGATGAAGCCCTTTGAGGCATCGACCATGAAGATGCCTTTGCGACCCGCCGCATTCTCCTTGTCAACCACGACGATGCACGCCGGAATCCCCGTGCCATAGAACAGGTTCGCCGGCAGGCCGATGATCGCCTTGATGTAGCCCCGCTGAATCAGGTTCTTCCGGATGACCCCCTCGGCGTTCCCTCGGAACAGCACGCCGTGCGGCAGAATGCACGCGCCCTTGCCGGTGCTTTTCAGCGACCGAAGGATATGCAACAGGTACGCATAGTCCCCCTGCTTGGCCGGCGGCGTACCGAAGTGCTTGAACCGCTCGTGCGGGTCGTTCTCCGGATCAAAGCCCGTGCTCCAACGTTTGTCGCTGAACGGCGGATTCGCGACGACGTAGTCGAAGGTCTTGAGCTGTCCGGTCGCGTCCATGAAGTTCGGCGCGGCCAGCGTGCTGTGGCCGCCGTGGATCAGCGCCGTTGGATTATCGTGCAAGATCATGTTCATGCGCGCCAGGCCGGCCGTGGCCGAGTCCTTCTCCTGCCCGTACAGCGTGACCTTGGCGGTCGCCGCGTCGGCCACCTTCAGAAGCAACGAGCCCGAGCCGCAGGTCGGGTCGTAGACGGTCGTGTCGGCATTCGTGTTGGCGCTCCCGATCCCCACGAGCTGCGCCATGATGCGACTGACTTCGGCCGGCGTGTAGAACTGGCCCTTGCTCTTGCCACTCTCGGTGGCGAAGTGCCGCATCAGGTACTCGTACGCGTCGCCGAGGATGTCGTCGCCGTCTGCACGATTCTTCGAGAAGTCGAGGGCCGGATTCTCGAAGATGCCGATGAGGTTCGTGAGCGTTCCGACCTTCTCCTTGCCGCTGCCGAGCTTCGTAGCGTCGTCGAAGTCGGGGTAGTCCGCGAGCCGGTTAGCTGTGAAGAGGGGCGCGAGGATCTTCTTGTTGATCTGGTCGCCGATATCGGTCTTGCCCTTGAGCGCCGCCATGTCCTTGAAGCTGGCGCCCTCGGGGATCGTGATCGGGGCGAACTTCACGCCGGCGTACTTGTCGGAGACGTACTTCACGAAGAGAAGCGAGAGCACGTAGTCCTTGTACTGGCTGGCATCCATGCCGCCGCGGAGTTCGTCGCAGCTGGACCAGAGGGAGGAGTAGAGTTCGGATTTTTTGATTGGCATTTCGAGGTCGGTGAGCAGGCTTGCGACGTCAGTGTTGAGGGGCGTCGCCGCGCCGGTCTCCGGCGATGCCGCTCGCTTCCGCCCGTGCCCGCGCGGTTCCGCCGTAAAAGATGCAGCAAGTCCTGCGCGCGTGGAGACAAGGCGGTTGGAATGGACGACGCCACGCCACTTTCCGGCCACCTAGCGCCGGTGGAGGGCGGCGGCTCGCAGGGCGAGTAGGCTGGTCTGGAACGCCTGCCTCCTCAACCCGCACGCGGGTACCGTCCCATGATCTGCCTTGATCCCAACATTCCCGAAGATCTTCGCGCACGACTGCTGGTCTGCCTGAACCACGGCGACTATGGTCGCTCCCTCGGCGAGACCGTCTGCTTGCGGGCTTGGGGACACCTCACGTCCGAGGAGGCGGAGCAGGAGGAGCGGTTTCTGCTGTCGAGCGCGCTCCTCGGCGGAGGCGTGGAGGGGCGGGACCCGGAAGTCTTCCGTCTGATGTACCGCCTCCTCGTCGGCGCCGTCCACCGCGACATCGCGCGGTATGACCGGATGACGGCGCTTGATGCCAGCGACCTGATCACCGCCGCGGCGGCGATGGAGCGGGATGCGATGGTCGCACTTCCGCCACAGGATGCGGATTTCGGCGATGTCGATCACGCAGTTCGGTCGAAGCCGATCACCCCGTTCGGTTGATGGCGATCACCCATTTCGGATGATGCCGATCAGGACGTGGGGGCTACGCGGCGGGATCAGTTAGTCGTGGCTGGGGTCG
>CAIRBD010000372.1 GCA_903876745.1 uncultured Gemmatimonadota bacterium | reverse complement strand
GTTAGGTTCTGGCCATGCCTTTGACAGACGTCACCGTCCGATTCCTCGAGCTTCGCTCGCGCGAGGCGTTCCGGCCCAAGCGGGTGGAGCGTGCCGGAGTCGTGTTCGCGCGGGTGCCCGTGCCGATGCCGGAGTTCAACCGCTTTCTGTACTCGACGGCGGGGCGGGCGTACTTCTGGATCGATAAACTGCCGTGGACGCTGGCGCAGTGGAGCGAATATCTGGCGCAGCCAGGATTCGAGACGTGGGTGCTCAGCGTGGACGGCATCCCGGCCGGCTATCTGGAACTCGTGCCGCGCGACGGCGGTGATGTGGAGATCGCCATCTTCGGGCTGCTGCCGCAGTTCGTGGGGCAGGGACTCGGTGCGCACATGCTCAGCGAAGGTGTGGAGCGCGCGTGGGCCAAAGGGGCGAAGCGCGTGATCCTCGACACCTGCAGCCTCGACCACCCGCGCGCCTTCGCGAACTACGAGGCGCGCGGGTTCACGGAGTACAACGTCGAGGTGCGGCGCAAAGAGGTGCCGGCGGTGCCGCCGGCACCGTGGGCAGGGGCGTAAGCGGCAACGAACAGTCGCTCGGCGCTATGGAACGATGCCCTTCACGGCGCCGTCGCTCAGCGCCACGGCCAACAACAGGATCATCTTCGTCGCCGGCAGCGCGCTCGGCCAATGCGCCCATTCGGTGATCGTATGCTGATTGCCGCCGAAGCTTCGCCCGACGGCGATACTCGGGATGCCGCGCACGACGCCCATGTTCGCGTCGGTGGAACCGAACGCCTCGGCATCCTTCCCCGGCGGACCGATGTCGATGCCGAGCGAATGGTGGATGTCGATCGCCGTCTGCACGATGGGGTGTGCACGCGCGCCGGCGAGCGTCGCCGTGGTGCCGCCCGCCTTATTGTGCTGCACGATCTCCTTGTGCCACTGCACGCCTTCCTTCTTGGCGGCGGCCGCCGCGATGCCGTCGAGGGTGCGGTCGAGGGAGTCGAGCAGCACGGGATCAGGTGAGCGCAGGTCCATCGTGTAGCACAGCTCCTGCGGGATGCCATTGAAGATCACGCCGCCGTGGATCTGCCCCACGTTGTACACGGCGCCCTGCGGCAGCGGCGGCACGTTCACCTGATAGATGTGGGCGATGGCGTCGGCGACGGCCTTCACCGGCGTCGGCTTGCCACGCGACGTGACGGTGTGCGAGCCCGCGCCGGTGAACACGTACTTCGACCAGTAGATGCCGAGGGCGCCGTACATGATGGGGCCAAGCCCGCCGTCCATGCCGACGAGGAGATCGGGCTTGGGATTGTGGTCGAGCCACCAGTCCATCCCCTTGAGTCCGAGCTCTTCCTGCACGGTGGCGACGAAGATGAACGTCGCTTTCGTCTTCACGTTGCCGATGCGCATCGCGCGGATCACGGCGAGGAGGTTCGCGACGGAGGCGCTGTTGTCGAACACGCCGGGGGCGCGGAGGGTGTCACCGTCGAAGCGCACCTTGAGATCGGTGCCGAGCGCGTGGACGATGTCCATGTGTGCGGCAAAGACGATGGTGGGGCCGCCGCCCGTGCCTTCGCGGATGCCGGTGACGTTGCCGATGGAGTCGTACGAGACCTTGAGGCCTTCGTCCTCCATCACGCCGTACACATAGTCGGCGCGCATCTTCTCGTGCTCCGACTTGGCCTGCATCTCGGTGATGCGCGCCCACTCCTCGAGCTGCTTGGGGAAGCGCTTGTCGAGGTACTCGAGGGCGGCCTTCACATCGGCCCGCTCGGCGATGGCGGGGGACCAGCGCGTAGGGTAGGACGGCTGCTGGGAGGCGAGCGGCGCGGCCGTGAGGGCGAACGCGAAAGCGGCGGAGAGCGTGCGGAGACGGTCTCGATGGCGGAAGCAGGTCATGGGCGCAATCTCGCGCGCCCGCCCCGCGCGCGCCACATTGTACCAGTCGGGACGCGCGCGGGTATACGCTCTGTCCCTTTCAACGGCCGAGGCACCCACATGTCGCGTGTTGCCAGCTTCCGGAATCCGACGGTCAACCCATTGTCACGGCTCGGCTTGCGATGGTCGGGAGTCATCCTCGCCGTCACGCTGATCGCGGCCACCGTCGCGCCGTGCGCGCAGGCGCAGGAGACGCGGCAGCGCATCTCGCTCCCGGGGTGGCGGCAACCGTTCCCGATCGAGGACATCGTCGTCGACTTCACGATCGACGCGCCCCGGCCGGCGGCCTTCGCCGCGGTCATCGCGGTGTTCGACGACATGAAGATCCCGACCGCGATCCGCGATTCCGTGACCGGCATGATCGGCACCATGAACAGCCAGCCGTTGAACTTCTTTGCCGGGCGCCGTCTCTCGCAGGTGCTCGATTGTGGGTACGGGTCGACCGGCCCCAACGCCGACAGCTACAAACTCACCGTGGTCTTTCTCGCGCTGCTCGACGCGAGCGGACCGAGCCGCACCAAGCTGCGCATCGGATTCGTGGCGGCTGGCAAGGAACCGGTGGGGCAGAACATCCTCCAGTGCGGCAGCACAGGGCGCCTCGAAGAAGCGTTCAGCGCGGCCGTGAGCAAGCGTCTCGCCAACCCGAGGGCTCCGTGATGCGGAATCGAACGATCAACACTGTCGTGCGCGCTGTGCTGTTGATGGCGATCACGGGGACGGTGGCGCATGCCCAGTCGTTTCGGGCGCGGGTCGGCCTGCTCGGTTTTGAGGGCCCCATCGCCCTCGACACGATGGCTGTGGAGTACGCCGTGACGGCAGCGCCCGGCGCGGTGGTCCGCGCGCTCGATGCGGCCTTCAAGGACTTCAACATCCCGATGACGTTCCGCGACTCCGCCGGCGGCGTCGTGGGGAACGTCGCGTACAAGAAGACGCGGTCGTTTGCCAACGCGCAGGGATCGAAGTGGCTGAACTGCGGCTCGGGCATGACCGGCCCGAATGCCGACGAGATGCGGCTCACGGTCGCGCTCATCGCGCTCGTCGATCCAGGACCGGCGGGCAGCACGAAACTGCGCATCGGCATGGCTGCGAGCGCCGAGGACGTCGTCGGGCAGTCGCGCCCGGTCATCCCGTGCGGGACCACGGGGCGGCTCGAGGCAGCGATCGCGGAATTCGTGAAGAAGCAGACGGGCGGCTGAACCGTGGCGCCCCACTTCCGCACCTGCGCGCTGTGCGAGGCGATGTGCGGTCTCGTCGTGGAGACCGACGGCGCGCGCATCACCTCGATCCGTGGCGACGCCGACGATCCGTTCAGCCGCGGCCATATCTGTCCGAAAGCCGTGGCGTTGCAGGACCTGTACGAGGATCCCGATCGGTTGCGCCAGCCGGTGAAGCGCGTGGGCAGCGCGTGGCAGCCGATCGGGTGGAGCGAGGCATACGCGCTGGTGGAGCAGGGCTTGAAGCGCGTGCAGCGCACGCACGGCCGCGGCGCCGTCGCGATCTACGTGGGCAATCCCACGGTGCATTCATTCGGAGCATCCGTATTCGTGCCGCGTTTCATGAAATCGCTGCGCACGAAGAATCGCTACTCGGCCACCTCGGTGGACCAGCTGCCGCACCATCTCGCGGCGCTCTGGATGTTCGGGCATCCGCTGCTGATCCCGATCGCCGACCTCGACCGCACGCAGCATCTCTTGATGATCGGCGCGAACCCGGTCGCCTCGAACGGCAGCCTGATGTCGGCGCCCGACGTGACGAAGCGGCTCAAGGACATCAAGGCCCGCAGCGGTCGCATCGTGGTGATCGATCCGCGACGCACCGAGACGGCGGAGCTCGCGGGCGAGCACCACTTCATCCGTCCCGGTGCCGACGCGGCGCTGCTGCTCGCGCTCCTGCATGTGGTGTTCGCCGAGAAGCTCGAGCGCGTTGGAACGACGGGCGCGTGCACGACGGGGCTCGAGGACGTGCGCGCCATTGCGGCGGCGTGGACGCCGGAACGCGTTGCCGCGTTCACGGGAATCAGTGCCGATGTGATCCGCACGATCGCGCGCGATTTCGCGGCGGCCGAGCGAGCCGTGGCGTACGGCCGCATCGGCGTGAGCACGCAGGTGTTCGGCGCACTCGCGTGCTGGCTCATCACGGTGTTGAACGCGGTGACGGGACGGCTCGACGTGCCCGGCGGCGCGATGTTCACGCGGCCCGCGCTGAACGTACTGCGGGGCGGCGGTACGTACGGGGGGAGCGGGCGCTTCGGGCGATGGAAGAGTCGTGTTCGCGGACTGCCCGAGTTCGCCGGCGAGCTGCCGGTGGCCGCGCTCGGCGAGGAGATCGAGACGCCGGGCGAGGGGCAGATTCGTGCGCTCGTGACGCACGCGGGGAACCCCGTACTCTCTACGCCGAACGGCGGGCGACTCGACCGCGCGCTGGCGGGACTCGAGTTCTACGCGGCCATCGACTTCTACGTGAACGAGACGACGCGGCACGCGCACGTGATATTGCCGCCGGTGTCGCCGATCGAGCGTGATCACTACGACGCGGCGTTCCACGCGCTGGCGATCCGCAACACGGCCAAGTATTCGCCGCCGCTGTTCGCCAAGCCCGCTGGGGCGAAGTACGACTGGGAGATCATGACCGAGCTCACGGCGCGCATGACGGGCGGTGGGTTCAAGAAGAAGCTCATGGCGCGCGCCGAGTGGGCGGCGGTGAAGTGGATGGGGACGCGCGGCGTGCTCGATCGCGAGTTGAAGCGCGGACCGTACGGTGCGCAGGGGATGTCGGTGAAGCAGCTTGAGGCGAATCCGCACGGTGTGGACCTCGGCGCACTGGTTCCGATGCTGCCGCGCGCGCTGCGGACGGCCGACAAACTGGTGCATCTCGCGCCGCCGGAAGTGGTGGGCGACGTGGCGCGGCTCGAGACCGCGCTCGCGGCGCAGGGCGCGTCGGTGGGCGGCGGCGCAGCGAAGGCAACAGCGCCGGGCGACGGCGCACTCTCGCTCATCGGACGGCGCGAACTGCGCTCGAACAACTCCTGGATGCACAACAGCGAACGGCTCGTGCGCGGCAAGCGCCGCTGCACGCTGCTCATGCATCCGGATGATGCGATGCAGCGCGGCCTGCACGACGGCGATCGCGTGCGAGTGCAGTC
>CAIRBD010000371.1 GCA_903876745.1 uncultured Gemmatimonadota bacterium | reverse complement strand
GTCGGGCGCGACGGGAAAACGAAGCGGGCCGGGAGAAATCTCCCGGCCCGCTTCGTTCAATCGTGATGCAGTCCGTCGATCACGGAGGGGTCGGCGAGTTCGCCGCGCCCGTACCGCCCCACGTGTAGAGCGCCTGGCCGAACACGCCAAGCTCCTTCGCCGGCACGGGCATCTCGTGCGGCGTACCGGCGATCAGGCCGTCGATGCGCCGGCGATTGTAGTAGCCGATCGCACCGATGCCCAGTTCCTCGACTTCCTGCTCGTACAGTAGCTTGGTGATCAACCCCGACACCCCGTCCCCGGCACTGGCCGGCGAGAGGTTGCCGCGCGTCACGCGCGACTTGTTGATGAGCGTCGCCGCCGTGGCGAGCGAGCCCGCGCTGCGGATGAGCCCTTCCGCCCACAGCAGGTTGTTCTCCGCCATCGTGGCGAGCGGATACGGACCGTAGCCACTGTAGATCCCGTTGCCGTCCTGCACGCCGGAGGCGTCGTACTTCACGAAGCCGATGTTCGACTGGTGATAGCTGCCGCGGCTCGGGCGGAAGATCGCCTGCGACGAGAAGGCGAAGTCCGTACCCGCGCCCGCGGTCTTCGGGATGTTGCCGAAGCCGTCGATCATGTCCGCCGTGCCGAACGTGCCGTTGCCCAGACGGGCATCCGCCGAGTGCGGCTGCGGGTTGCCGCCGGCGTCGATCGGCCACGGGGTCTTCTGCGTGACCGGGTCCAGCATATTCGCGACGCGCGTGTGCACGCGCCCTGAATCGAACGCGTCGAACCAGGTCGCCATGTCCGGGCACCACGACGCACAGCCGTCGCCGATCATCATCCAGTCGAACCCACTGCCGCTCGAGATCCCCTTCGAGGCGTAGGTCGCGACCGCTCCCCAGTTCACGGCGGCATTCTCGGCCGCATTGCGCGGCCAGTAGGCGAGCGTACGCGCCGCCAGCGTGTTCGCGATCTGGGCGACCTGCACGTTCGTCAGGGTGGTGCCGTTCATCCACGACGCGGGGGTCACGAACGTGTTGGCGTTCGCGAGCACGATGGCCGCATCGAACTTCGCCATCGCGGCATCACGCAGCTTCTTGCGGTCGGAGTACGCGAGCGTGCCAAGGTCCGTCTTCTCGTCGACGATGTATCCCTTGTCGAAGTTGATCGCGATCTCCGACAGCGCCGCCGCCTGCATGAGCTGGGCGATGGTCTCCGACCGCTTCGTGTCCGACGCGTTGTTGATGACCAGGTTGTTCACCCGGATCGCCGTCAGCACGTCGTTCGCCGAGGAGAGCGCGCTGTAGTAGTCGCCCCATGGCGCCTCGATCGTCGTCCGCCCCGCCGCCGCCGGATCGTTCTGGTACGCACGCGTGTTGCGCGTGCCATCGCCGTCGAGCGACGAGTAGAAGTTCATGTTCCAGTTGTTCCACGACGACGAGAACGTCTGCGCCACGGTCGCGAGCACCGAGTTGCCCTCGGCGCGCTGGAACGCGTTGGCGAACGTGCGCACGGTACCGCCGGCCACGGCTTCGATCGACGCCGGGTCGCTGAGTGCGCGGCGCGCATCCGGCGCGTTCGGATTCTGGATGTCGAGCGACTTGCAGCCGGCCGCAGCCATCACGGCGAGGATGCCAAGCCCCCGAGCGAGTCTGTCGATATGCATCAGTCTCGATCTCCTGTGGTTAGGGCTCGCGGCTTAGTAGCCGAGCTCGAGCATGAGGGTGAACGTGCGGTAGGCGGGATACGTGAAGTAGTCCACGCGGTAGCCGAACGGATTGCCGCCGCCCGGGCCCGTCACGTCGGGATCGTAGCCCGAGTACTTCGTGCTCGTCCACAGGTTGCGGCCCACGAGGCCCAGCTTCGCCGTCTGGAAGTCGCCCAGCTTCATGCCCTTGACCCACGAGCGCGGCAGCTGGTAGTTCACCGAGAGCTCGCGCAGGCGGATGTACGACCCGTCTTCCACGAAGAACTGGTTCGCGTCGAAGTTGTTGTAGAATGTCTGGTAGTACGTGACCGGCTTCTGCGAGGCCGCGGCGATGCCGCGCTGATCGTAGATCGGGTCGCGCTGCTCGTTGAACGGCCACTGGCGGGTGTAGTTGTAGATGTTGCCGCCCTTGACCCACGTGAACACGCCGTTGATGGACAGCGACTTCCACTGGAAGGTCTGGTTCATCGACAGGTTGAAGTCCGGGTTCACATCGCCGATCGTCGTCAGCGTGCTGCCGTCGGCATTGTACGCCTTCAGCGGCTTCTCGTCGATCGTGTGATACGCCGACTTCACCACGTAGTACCCGTACTCGTTCACCACATAGTCCGCGGCCGTTCCCGTCAGCCCGCCCGCCTTGATCGTCGTCGCGAGCTGGTCGGCCGAGGTGATCCAACGCGAGCCGTAGATCACGCCGAACTTCTGCCCGGCGGCGATGCGGAAGATGCGCGTGTTGCCGTCGTTCGGGTCAGGACCGACAAGCTCCGGCGCCACGTTCATCTTGGTGATCGTCTGCCGCGTGCGGTCCGCGGCCAGGTTCATGCGCCAGAACGTCTCGCCCTTCGAGTAGAGCACCGCGCCCAGCGACACTTCGTGCGAGTTGCCCGCGAGCGTGGCGGCGTTCACCCACTGGTTCTGGTAGCCCGACGCCGAGCTCACCGGCACCTTCAGGATCTGGTCGCTGGTGACCTTGTCGGAGTAGCTGTACTCCAACGTGAAGTTCGTCAGGAAGTTGATGTTGAAGCCGTACTCGCTCTCCTTCGAGAACGCCGGCTTGAGCAGCGGGTTACCCAGCGTCACCTTCGACGGGCTGCCGCCGGCCACCGAGAAGATCTGGTACTGCGCATCGAACGTCGGGCGCAACCCGGCGGTGCCGAACGAGTAGCGCAGCTTGAACTCGTCGACGCCGGGGATATGCACATCCTCGCTCAGGCGGTACGCCGCCGACACGCGATTATACACGGCCTTGCGGCTCTGCGCGCCGAACAGCGACGACTCGTCCCAGCGCACGAGACCGTCGATGATGAACTTGTCCTTGATATCGAACGTCGAGATCAGGAAGAAGTTCTGGTTGCGGATCGTCTCCGTCCGCGACCCGGGCTGCACGGGGTTGTTCGGATCCTGCGCGGCCGCCGAGTACTCCGTCACCTGCGCCACGGAGAGTGACGACGCGTTCACGTTCACGTTCTGATTGAGCTGGTCCTCGTACACCCACGCACCCTTCGTGGTGTTCGTCAGCCAGCTCCACGCCTTCGTCGCCGTGACCGTCACGCCCGTGTTGTACGAACGGTTGGCCGTCGAGCTCTCGTACAGCCCGCCGTTGCTCTTCGCGCCGCCCGAGTTCAGGAACCCCTTCGGCGTGAAGCTCTTGTACATCTCGTTCGACTCGTCGAAGTTCACGTTCCCTTCGGCCGTGAGCCACGAGGCCGGACGATAACGGAGCTTGAACGTCCCCGTGAAACGGTCGCGCTCGTCACCGATCTGGCGCTCGTTGAGGCCGTAGAGCGGATTCACGACGTTGCCCGAGAGGGGCGGCTGCTTGATCACGGCGTTGTACGGCGTGCCGTCTTTGTTGTTCGCCAGGATGTTGATGTTCGGCTCGAGGAACGTCATGCCGAAGAAGATGCCGTGGTCCGAGCCCTGGTCGGAGTGCGACCGGCCATAGAACGCGCCCGTGGAGATGTCCCACTGGTCGCTCATCGTCTGGTCCACGTTGATGCGGAAGTTCTGGCGGCTGAACCCGCTCAGCAACGCGAGAATGCCGCTCTCGTGCGTGTTCTGGAAGGACGCGTTGAAGTTGTTGTTCCCGCGACGCTGGCCGACCGACACATAGTTCGTCATGAACGTGCCGGGCTTGAACACCGCGCTGATGTTGTCGTAGTAGACCGGGTACGGGTTGTTCGAGATCTTGTCCGCCTTCTCCTGACGGTTGCCGTTGGCGTCGAGCGCGAACGATCCGTTGGCGTTGATCTGGTAATCGTTCGACATGTTGCTGCCCAGCGTCTTCGGCAGCTTGTTCGAGCCGAACTCATTGCGCACCGTGAACGCGAGCTGCCCCTCGGCGAGGTTGCCGCCGCGCTTCGTGAAGATCTGCACCACGCCGTTCGCCGCGTCGGAACCGTACAGCGAGCTGGCCGCCGCACCCTTGATGACTTCGATGCGCTCGATGTCTTCCGAGTTGACGTCGGCGAGGCCAAGGCGCGTGATCGTGCCGTCCACGATGATCAGCGGGTCCTGACGCCCCGTGAGGCTCGTCGCCGAGCGCAGGCGGATCGCCGGCTCCGCGCCGGGCTGGCCGCTCGTCGTCACGACGCTCGCGCCGGCCACCTTGCCGGCCAGCGCGCCGATCGGCGACGTCGCCGGCGAGTCCTTGATCTGCGAGGCGTCCACGACGCCCACCGAGAAGCCCGTCTTCTTCTGCGACGTGGCTTCATTGACGCCCGTCACGACCACCTGATCGAGGGAGAGCACGTCCTTCTCGAGCTCGAAGTCCTTCTCGACACGCTTCGCGTCGAGCGTCACCATCATGCGCTTCGGCTTGTAGCCGATGTAGCGCACGACCACCGCGACCGGGAGCCCCTTCGCCTTCGTGACTTCGACGGTGAAGTTGTACTTACCGTCGACGCCAGTGATGGCGCCAACGCCAAGTTCCGGGATGCCGACGCTGGCGCCGCCCAAGGGCTGGCCAGACGACAACACCTTGCCGGTGAACTGGGCGCTCTGTGCCGAAGCCGCTGTGGCAAACAACGCCACGGCAACGACGGCCCCGATCGCTCTGAGCGATCGAAGCATCCACGCTCGATCCATTGGTGAACCTCGCAACATGTGGTGGGGGGAGATGAGATGAGGACTGGGTGGTCCGAAGGCGGCGCCGATGCACGAGTTCGGCGGCGCCCCGTGCATCATCGCACCGGCTTTCCGTAACCAACTTGGTGCTTGTCAGGGAATCCCGCAAGCGTAACCATTGCGAAACCCTGACGTAACCAACTCATTACTACCCATCCCATCCGGACGGCGTCACAACCCCCGGTTTCCCCGGAGCCCTTCCGTGCCACTACGCTGCCGGTCGATCACCCTCCTCCTCGTCGCCGCTTCACTCGGCGCGCCCCATTCGGTAAGGGCCCAAAAACCGGACTCCCGGGTCCGAGGTTTGATCGTCGACAAGGTAACCGGTCAACCGGTATCTAGCGGCGAGGTTGTCTACGCCGGCGACTCGCGCAGAGTAACCGTTGACTCGGTCGGTCAGTTTCTCTTGACCGGCCTACCCGCTGGGATCATCCGGCTCTATCTCCGCATTCCGGGCTATCCCATCACGACCGCCGTCGTCGCCCTCGCCAAGAACGAAGAACTCGAACGCCGCTTCGACGTCGACACCTCTGCGGCCGCAAACAGCACTGCGCAGCGCCTGCCGAAAGTCGCCGTCTCCGCCCCCGCGCCCATGGGCGCCCGCTACGCCGACTTCGAACGGCGCCGCATCACCGGCCGGGGTCACTACCGCACCGCCGACGACATCGAAAAAGGGAACTACTACAACCTGCAGGACGTCGTCCGCGGCATGCGCGGCGTGAACGTCGAATGCGGCGGCGGCGGCGGCTGCTTCATCCGCATGGCCCGCGCGCCCATGCAGTGCCTGCCCGCCTATATCGTCGACGAGCGCCCCGATCCCGAGTTCGGGCCCTTCATCGCCATCCGCGACATCGCGGGCCTCGAGGTCTACACGGGGCCGAGCGACACCCCCGGCGAATACGCCGGACTCGGCGCGGGGTGTGGCGTTATCGTCATATGGACCAGATCGGCGCCAGCCCGCAGTAAGCCCTGACGTCGGCCATCCTCACGACGTGACGACGGCTCGCCCTTCCTTCGCCTGCCGACGAATCGCTTTACTCTTGCGCGCTCGATGAACTTCTCCCGCTGTACCGCTCCGCTCATCGTGACGATCGCTGCGGCGCTCGCCTCGGCCTGCGGCGATCACGATCGCGTCGTCCTGCGCGACCCGCTCTCATTGCCGCCGTCCACGTGCCGGCCCTGTCACGACGCCATCGTCACGAGCCACGCACTCACGGCGCACGCCCGCACCTCCGCGCCGGCCTCCGCCGCGACCATCCTCGGCGACTTCTCGCCCGGCAAGAACGTGCTGCGCACGCGGTCGCCGCTCGTCTGGTTCACCATGGACCAGCGGACCGACGGTTCTTTCCAGCGCGCGCGCGACGTGACCAACGCGATCGACCAGACGGAGCGCTTCGACATCGTCGTGGGGTCGGGACGCCGCGGGCAGACCTATGTGTTCTGGAAGGACGCGATCCTCTACGAACTGCCGGTCTCGTACCTCACGGCCGCGCATGGATGGATCAACAGCCCGGGCTATCGCGACGGCTCGGTGGACTTCAGCCGCGTCATCACCACCCGCTGCCTCGAGTGCCACGCCACGTCGTTCATCGCCGAACGCACCAGCACGGGACTCCGCTATGGCAAGGAGTTCCAGCTCGGCATCTCCTGCGAGAAGTGCCACGGCGATGCGCGCGCGCACGTCGCGTGGCACAACGCCCACCGCGCCGACACCGTCGCGCACGACATCGTCCACCCCGCGAAGATCGACCGCGATCGGCGGATGGATATCTGCGCCGTCTGCCACTCGGGGGGACGCGCGCAGCGCACGGCGTCATTCACCTACCGCGCCGGCGAGAAGCTCGACGACTTCCTCTTCCCCCACCCCGACACCGCCACGGCACTCCCGGACGTGCACGGCGACCAGGTCGGCCTGCTGCGCCTCTCGAAGTGCTTCCGTTCGAGTCCGAACATGTCGTGCGCGACGTGCCACGACGTACACACCGTGCAGCGCGACCCCGACGCCCTCTCGGCGAAATGCCTCCAGTGCCATCAGGCCGAACGCCACCGGCCGCTCACGCGCGGCGAGACGATCGCGCTCGCGCGGTGCGCCACGTGCCACATGCCGGTGCAGCAGTCACACGCGCTGCAGATCAACACGGCCACGTCGCAGGACGCGTTCACCATGCGCACGCACCGCATCGCGGTGTACCCGCGAAACACGATCGACGCGACGCGTTAACTGGCCGGCTTGAACCGCACGTCGAGTGTGCCTGCCTTCACGGACTGCGTCGCTTTCCGCCCGCCCGGCAGCACCGCCTCGATCGCGTAGTCGCCGTTGGGCACCGCGAGTACGGGCACCGAGCTATCCATCGACCAGTAGCCGCTGCCCGCGTGGATCTCTCGCAGGGGAAATGTCTTCGCGCCCTGCACCACGCGCACCGTGGCGCCGATGCACAACGGGTTGCCCTCGCCGCACAGGCCGCCGAGATGCACCCGCACGCCTACACGGCCGCCCCGGTTGCGCCAGAGCGTCGTTGCGGCGCCGTTCTGCGACACGGCGAGGTCGGTGCGGCCATCGCCGTCGAAGTCTGCTGCCGCGGCGCCGCGCTGGTCACCAAGCACGGAGATGCCGCTCTCCACGACCGACCGCGGCGTGAAGCCGCCCTTCCCGTCGCCCAGTAGCAGCAGGCCCGCCCCCGCATCGAACCGCAACGTCCCGATCTCGGTGGGGAAGAAGTTCTGCGCGAGGAAAAGATCCTCATGGCCGTCCCCGTCGAAGTCGGCCACCACAGCGCCCGATGACGGCGCCAGCTGCGCCAGCGCGGGGAGCGGGCGCACCTCGAAGTGCCCGCCACGGTTCAACAGCAGCAGGTGGTCGAACGTCGTCGCGCCCACGCGCGCCGTGCCCTTCGCAGCGTCGCCAAGCACTTCGTCCACCGTCGCCTTCGCGTAGTCGGCGTAGGTCGCGAATCGACGCTTCACATCCGGATACGCCGCGCCGAGCCGCGCGAAACTCTCGAGCGGCATCTCCTTTCCTGTGGCCGAATCGCGCTGCGCCGGCAGGATGCCCGGGCCCGACGTGCCGAACCTCCCGACGACGAGTTCGTACGGACGCTCGCTCGACGCGCGCCATCCGGTGTTGCGCCCCCAACTCGTCACCACCAGATCGAGCCGGCCGTCACCATCGAAGTCGCCGACGGATACGCCGTTCCACCGACTCGAGATGCCGTCGAGTCCCCAGGCTTTCGTCTCATCCGAGAACACGCCCTTCACGTTGTGCAGCACGCGGATCGGTCCCCACTCGCACGCCACCACGAGGTCCGGCCATCCATCGCCGTCGAGATCGACGAACGTCGCCGCCGTCACGAGACCGAGGCGCGAGAACAGCGCGCTGTTCTTCTGGTCCACCGTCCAGCTGCCGTCGGCCTGCCGCAGATAGAGCCGAGACGGCGCCGGCAACGGCCACGCGCCCGGGATCACCCGCGCGCCGACGAAGAGGTCGAGCCGGCCGTCGCCATTCACATCGGCCAGCGCCAGCGCACCGACGCTGGCGCTATCGGGCGGCGCGATCATCGTCGGCGCGCCCGGGGTGGCCCCCGCGAGCGGGAACGCGATCACCGACGGCGCCGACATCGCGTCGGCGGCCGACAACGATTCGTAGTTCGACTGCCCGGCGATGAGCGTCGTCCCGCCATGCCCGTTCGGCACGGGGAGCACCGTGCTCAGATCCCATCGCGCCGTGCCGGGCGCGTGTTGCGTCGTGAACCGCGCGCCATCGTTGTGAAGCACCGTGAGCGCGCCGCCCCGTCCCGTGCCGACGACGAGATCGGGCTTGCCGTCGCCGTCCACGTCCACCCAGCTCACGCCGGGGCCGAGCTGGCTGAACCGGTTGGGGAGCAACGGCTGGCGGCTGAAGTCGTCGAAGAGCGAATCGACGTGCGAGTGTCCGCCGAGCAGCGCGGTAGCGTTCTCGAACAGTGCCGGCGCGACGGGCGCTGTCGCCGGCGCGTTCACCGCGCGGGTCGCGTCGATCTCGTACAGCCGGTTCGCTCTCGCGTCAGGGATCGTGCTCACGCGGCCGTCGCGCCACCGCACCTCGATCCGCACCACGCTGTCGCGGCCCGCGGCGAAGCTCAACTCGGCGTCGCTCCCCGAGAGGTAATAGCCGCCGGCCGTGATCTCGCGCGACTGCACCGGCAGCGACGCGGCCCGCACCGTGACCTTCGCGCCGATGCCGGCGACGTTCGGTGCGTCTCCCTTGAGCCGCACCGCCACGCGCGCCCTCGTCGAGGTGTTGCGATACACGGCCGGCGGCGCATCGAGCCGCGTCGCGATCACATCGAGCGCGCCGTCCCCGTCGAGGTCGGCGAGCGCGATCCCCTGCGTGACGGCCGCGTCGGCGCCGAAGCCCCATGCCTTGCTCGACTCGGCGAACGTGAAATCGCCGTTGTTGCGCATCGCCACGCTGTGGGCGTCGAGTCGCGGGAACTCCAGCGATTCGCGGTTCCACGGCACGCGGGGGAACTTGTCGCGGATGCGATCGAACGTGTCGGCATCGCGCGTGTCCCAGCGGTGTCCGTTCACCACCAGCAGATCCTCGAAGCCATCGAGATCCACGTCGACGAACGCCGACCCCCACGTCCAGTCCGTCGCCGAGACGCCGGCGAAATTCCCGACCTGGGCCCACGTGCCGTCGCCGCGCGACACCTGGAGCATGTTCTGCATCCACTGCGGGCGGTCGGGCGTCAGCCCCACGACCTTTCGCAACGGCGTGTGCGTGGGCACCTGCCGCTGCCGCGCGGCGAGCGTCGGGCTCAGCATGTCGGCCGTGAAGATGTCCACGAGTCCGCGGCGGCCGAGGTCGGCGAAGTCCACGCTCATGCACGTGTTGCTCGTCTCGCGCAGCGCGTATGGTGACGCGAGGCGGAAGTTCCCCTTGCCGTCGTTGATCCAGAACTGGTCGGGATCCTCGAAGTCGTTGCACACGTACAGGTCGGGCGCGCCGTCGCCGTTCACGTCGTAGAAACGCGCCGCGAGGCCGAAGAAATCAGGCTCCTCGGCGAGTGGTTTGCCGTCGGCGCCGAGGAAATGCGGCGCCGTGATGGGCACGCGCGTGAAGTGTCCCGTGCCGTCGTTCAGGAAGAAGAGATCGGGATCGGCGCGCTGCGACCGCACGATGCCGCCCAGATCGGCGCGTTCCTCGATGCGATACTCCTTCTTCCACTCGGGCAGCACCTCGTAGTGCTCGCCGATCTTCTTCACCACCTGGTCGAACGACCGCGCCTGCGGCGGATACGCGTCGAGCGCGTTGCGCGTCTTGTACGTGGCCACATACAGGTCGAGCGTGCCGTTGCCGTCCACATCGGCCAGCGTGAGCGTCGTCGCGGCGTAGCCGCTGTCGAGCCCGCTCGTCTTCGTCGCGTCGGTGAAGTGTCCCTTGCCGTCGTTCAGCCACAGCTTGAGCGGACCGCCGAGTGTGCCGACGATCAGATCGGGATGGCCGTCGCCGTTCACATCGGCGAACACGGCGCCCGTCGTCGCGAGTCCCTTCGTGTCGATGCCGCTCGCCGCGGTCACATCCTCAAAGTGGAAATCGCCGAGATTCCGGTACAGCGCTGCCGGCTTCTCCACGGACGCGAGGAACACATCGGGGAGCCCGTCGCCGTCGATGTCGCCAAGTGCCACGCCGGAACCGATCAGCAGATTGCGGTTCGCGAGCGCGTGTTCATCGTCCACGTCGTTGCGGTGCGTGAGCCCCGTGCGCGACGCGTCCAACTGCGTGAACCCGTCGCGACCGCGCCAGGGCAACGCGAGCGAGCGCCAGCGATAGCCGGCCTCCTGGTGCCACGACGTATCGACGCGGAGGCCGCACGAGATCACGAACACCGCGCCCGCCAGCACGAACCGCGCGGCTCGTCCGAGCCGCGCGGTTCGTGCTGCATGCGTCCGGCATCCCGGGCGCGTCGTGATCACGGCGTGCGCCGCGTCTTCACCCGGTCGAGCACGCGCTGGCCGATGCACTGCCCTTGGGTCACGCCGTCGAACACCGCCGGAAAATAGTGCAACCCCGCGTAGATGCGGCTCATCGCCACTTCGTCGCGCGCTGCACTGAAGTTCTTGAACGCGCGCGCCGGCTGCCCCACATCTACCTGCGTGGAATCGATGAACGGGATCGTGTCGCCCAGCACGGCCGCAAGCACCTGCACGGCCGCGCCGGATTGCACGGAATGCCCTGACGTGTATTCCGGGAAAGGCGGCGTGGGAATCACCGTGTGATAGGTCTTGTCGAACACGCGTTGCGTGTACGTCACGGGACGCACGACGAGCGAACGATACTTCTCCTTCCAGCAGCCGATGAACGCATCGGCGATGGCCAGCGAGGTGAGCGCATACACTTCCGCCGCCTGGTCGGCGCTCAGCGCGCGCCGCCCGATCATCAGGTTCACGACACTGATCCAGTGGAATCCGGGCGTCCCCGTCGCGACCGGATTATCGGCCCAGAACAGCGCGATCGTGCGCTGCTCGGCGGTGGGTGCCTTTGCCGTGTCGTAGAACTGCTTGCCCATCTGCCAGAACGGGGAACCCGGCTTCTCCGAATACTCGGGGAGCGGCTTCGCGGCACATTCGTCACCGTCTTTCAGTGCGAACGTCCGCAGCACGCCCCAGTACGGCTCTGTCGGCTTCGTGGGGTTGAACGACGGCAATGTCGTCGCGCCGGCTTCTTTCGGTCGGTTCGTGAACACGCCGCGCTCCGTCGCACGCTCGGCATCGCTCGCGACGTTCGGGTTGTTCTTCAACACGACGTCGCTCTCGCCGCTGAGCGCCTGCGGCACATACTGATCCAGAGTCGCCGTGTTCACCCACTGTTCGTGCTTCGTCGGCGCCGTCCACGGCCGGCCGCGCGTCGCGTAGAAGCTGTCCGTCGCCGCCCAGGCGAGGATCGCCACGCCGAGCGCCTTGCCGTGCGCAACGGAGCGGTCGCGCACGCCGTCGCTCACGCCCGCGGCCGAACGCGCCGCCACCTGCGCTTTCGCTAACGAATCGATGCGCTGCCGCGTCCCCGCCATCCCGTCACGGAACAGCGAATCGAGGACCACTCGCTCCGCCTCCGCCGCGACGGTCGCGCCGTCCACCGCTCCGTCGGCCTTCGGCAACGCATCGAGACGGTTCAACTGTCCGCCCAACGAGCGCAGCGTCGACGCCGGATCGCTCGCGTACCCCTCGTACAGCGCGAGCGAACCGTACGCCGAGATGCGTGTCGCCACCGGCGGCCCCAGCCGCTCACTCCGCGCGAACGAGAGCGTCGTGCGCAGCCACTGCGCCACGAGTTGCGGGTCCGCGGGCGCCGCCGCGCGTCCGCACGAGAGCAACGGAAGGGCGAGCAACGCCAGCGCACCGCGGACGATCGCTTTCATGGGAGTGGGGCTAGGGGTCGTACCGTTCGTACTAGTTCTTCGTGGGCGGCTTCGAGAAATCCACCACCGGCGCTTCACGCGCACCCGGATTCGTGACGTCGAAATACTCTCGCGGCTTCGAGCCGATCACCTTGGCCGTCAGCACCTGCGGGAACTTCCGAATATATGCGTTATATGCTTCCACGGCGCCATTGTAATCGGTGCGCGACACGGCGATGCGGTTCTCCGTTCCCGTGAGCTCGTCCTGCAGCTTCAGGAACCCCGCGTCGCTCTTCAGCTGCGGGTAGTTCTCGGAGATCGCCAGCAGCCGGCCGAGCGCACCGGTGAGATTCTGGTTCGCGTTCGCCATCTCGCCCACCTTGCCGCCGCTCACGGCGCCGGCCAGCCCGGCGCGCGCCTTCGCCACCGTCTCGAACACCTCGGCCTCCTGCGCCGCAAAGCCCTTCACGGTCTGCACGAGGTTGGGCACGAGGTCGGCGCGACGCTGCAACTGCACCGAGATCTGCTTCTGTGCGGCGGCGGCCGTCTCATCCATCGACTGGATGGCGTTGTACCCGCACGCGCCGGTAAGCAGGGGGAGGGCCAACACCAGGAACTTGAATCGCATCTGCTTCTCCAGGGAAGAGTCTCTGTTGTGTCGAACCACTACTCGGAAACCGGCAGCGCGTCGAGGTACGCCACCAACCGCTCCAGACCGGTGTGATAACCGGCCATCACATCGAATGCCGCGGCCACCGTGATCGGCGCCTTCTTGCGCCGGTGCGCCACCACCGCCTCGAACGGTGCCGCGTCGAATCCCGCGTGCGCAGCCACCCGCCGGCACAGCGCATCGTTCTCCGCGTCGGGCTGCTCGCCGAGGAGCCGCACGAGCGCGCGGAAGATCACCAGCACCTGCCCAGCGCTGGCCGCCAGCAGCTCGATGCGCCGCGACGCATCGTCGCTCGTCGCGAACATGCCCGCGCGAAGCCGGAGCAGCGTGGCGATGGCCTCGTATTCGAGCTGCTGTCTGAGGTCGCGCGCCGACACGGTGACGCCCGCGAACGGCGAGAAGCCCTCAGCCACCCAGAGCAACCGATGTCGCGCGGTGATGTCGGCATGCTCCATCGCGAACACGTCCACGCTCGAGCGCCACTCGGCCTCGGTGAGCGTGAGCGGGATGGGGTTGCCGGCGGCGCTCCACGCGCGGCTGGCAGCCCCCGCCGCTCGTACCGCCGTGGGGCGCACTTCGCGCACCAGCACCAGCACGTTCAGGTCGGAGTGCCCCTCGTGCGTCTCCCCCCCAGCGGCAGATCCGTACAACACGGCCGCCAGCAGGTCCGCGCCGTACGCGGTCTGCAGCTGCGTGACAAGCTCGTCGAGCGTCATCTTGGCCATCGGTCAGAAGTCTCCACTCGAGCCACCGCCCGAGAAACCACCGCCACCGCCGAATCCCCCGAAACCACCACCGCTATCACCGCCGCCGCCACCAAAGCCACCGCCGCCAAAACCACCGCGCCCCCCGCCGCTCTGCGACGCCAGCCAGAGCCAAAAACAGCCGTTGCCCCGGCCACGCGAGAGCACGAAGAACACCACCACGAACAGGATGAGCGCGAGTCCGGGCGGGAATCCCCGTGAGCGCGATCCGCGCGTCGCCGACGCGCTCCCCTCGGCGCTCCCCGCCCGCGGCATGCGCGCCACCGAGTCGAGCGAGAATCCGAAACTGCCCGCGTACTTCTCGGCCACGCGCTGCGTCATCAGCTCGATCGCCGTGCCGTAGTCCCCGCGCGCGAGCAACGGCGTCGCCTCGCGCCGGATATCCCCCGCCATCGCGTCCGTGATGAACCCCTCGGTCCCCTGCCCCGTCTCGATGGCAACGTGTCCCTTGCCGTCGGAGCTCGTGGCCCGCGGCACGACGAGAATGACGATCCCCGCGTTGCGCGCTGCGTCGCCGATCTTCGCATTGGAGCCGACCTTCCATTCCCGCCCGATGCGCAGCGCGATATCGCCCACGTCACGGGCGCCGATGTCGGGAAGCGTCACCACGGCGATCTCGCCGGACGATGCGTCTCGCACGACCTGCGCGAGCCGCTCGATCCGCGCGGCCTGCTCGGCCGGGATCACGCCGGCGAAGTCGTTGACCAGCCCGCGCGGCGGCGGGATGACAGGCGCGGCCGTCTGCTGGGCGCCCGCCGGAAGCACGAACAACGCCGCCATCATGAGCGAGGCGGCGAGGTGGCGCTGGGTACGCGGGGGGAAGGTCAGGGGCATCCGATGGAACGTGGGGCCGCCGTGCGGACGGCTCCGAATCTTACACAGTCTACGGCGCGGGCGGGCACAAAGTTTCCTCGCGAGGCTGCCCAGGTGCTTCACCGCGACTTTCGGTCGCCGTAACTCCTCGTGTAGATAACGAAGGCGCCGTAGGGTGCCCGTTCGCCGTACTGCACGCCGGATTGCGCCGCCGAGAGGACCGCGAAGAAGTAGATGTCGTTCGAGACGATCTGCATCTGCGCCACAGACAACGACATCCCCATCACCTGATCGTCGATGACGATCGTCAGGCAGCGGTTGTTGCGCATCGACCGGTAACAGTCGGCCGGCTTGGAGGGGAAGATCAGGCTCTGCACCTGCGTGGCGTGCAGCAGGTCGGTGAACGAGTGCGCCGTCCCCCGGTGTTTTTCCACCATCTCGGGCGGGATGATGGTCCAGCCGTGCCGCTTGGCCTCCTCGAGCCGCCGCGCGTTGACCGCCACCGCGGCCGGAGCGATGACATCCACCTCGGGCAGCGACGGCGGCTCGGCCGGGATCTCGAGGTTGAGTTCCACGGTGTCAGTCTTCGCGACGTCGCGGATGAGGTCCGTGAACGACGGCTTCCAGCCGAGTTTGCGAACAGCGATGGTGAACGGGCGGCCATCCACGAGCAGCAGGGTGAAACGCCCCTCGGCGTCACTCGTGGCCTCATGGATGGGCTTTCCCGCGCTGTCGTGGGCGCTTACCCGCGCTCCGACGACTTTCGCATCGGTCTGGCGCACGGTGACCGTTCCCCGCACCACTTGCGCGCCACCCGCCGCAGGCCCCACGACCAGCGATGCGACGGCGGTCGCGATCCAACCCGCACGCACGAAGCCGCCGCGCGGTGTTCCGCGCGGCGGCTTCTTCACGAACCGAAGGCTCGTGTGCGTAGCGACAACCTTACGGCGAGGTCGTGCGGGCCGGCTGCTTGTCGACCCAGAACAGCACCGTCGAGGCGGCCGATGTCGCAGCCTTCGAACCCGTCACCGAGGGGGCGAAGATCACGGCCGTGGCGATCGTTCCCGCCACGCCGGAACCACCGATCGGGTCGGCGGACGTGGTACCCGCCGTTCCGGCCTGCATCGTGAAGCCAGCGGCCGCTCCGACCGCCGTCAGCGTGCCCGCCGACGTCAGACGAACGTTGGCCGCGCCAAGCGCACGTGCGCCGTACGCCGTGACCGTACCGAACCCGACGTTCGAATACGTGGGCGTGGCGAGTGCGGCGACGCCGTCCGTCACGTGCACATCCACCGCCGGCTGGCCCGCAGCCGCATTCACCACGCGAAGCGCGATGCCCGAAGGCGCCGCCGCCGGCATGGCGTCCGGAATGATCCACAGCCCGGCCTTCGGCGACACGCCGGACCGATAGAATCCGGTGTGGATGACCGTGTAGTACTGCCCGGCCGTGAAGGTGAACGTGGTGTCGATCATGATCTGCGACACGACGTTCGGGTCGATCGCCACGCCGGAGGTCGTGATGTTCATGTCCGGGAAGACGCGGATGTGCCGCGACCCCGCCTGCCAGCCCTGATAGTTGCCGTCACCGAGGGCCCGGAAGGCCACGTTCAGGAACGGCTGGCTGTACTCCACCTGATCGATCGCACGGAAATCCATGTTGAACGTATCCGATACGGCATTGATGTAACGGATATACGCCAACGGCGGATTCGTGGTGGTCGTCGGATGGCCGGTCTTGTCGGCGGTGCATGCCTGCACGCCGATGAGTCCGATCAATCCAATGAGAATACGTGAAACTCGCATGGTTCGGCTTACTCCAGAAGAGTAGAAGGAGTGGCTTCTGAAATCGAAAGAGTTAGTGCGTCTGCTGCGCGGGCGGACCGCCTGACTCGCCCGGCGTCGTGCCGGAACCGGTCAGGCTTCGGGTGACGAGGAACGCGACCACCGCGAACACCGCACCACCAGCAACCAATGTCGTACGGAAGCGATCGAGCTGACGTAGCTGAAATCCCGTCGTGTACTCACGGGCCACCTTCACGGATTCACCTGACCATCCGTTCGAGTACCCGTTCAACTGAAACACGCGCGAGACGCTCAGCACGTACGCTGAATCGTCCGCGGCCGCCACCGTCCCTTCCACGCGATCCACTGCGCTTCCCAGACGGTCTGCCAGTGCGACGCGTCCCCGGTCGTTCAGGAACACCCACACCTTGTTGGCGACCGGCGCGGAACCCTGCTGCAGGGGAAGCGACTTGTAGCACCCCTGCAGCAGCAGCGACCACGCCGCTAGCACCGCGCCGGCGATCCGGCGATGGTGCTTAGAAACCGTACGTCCCCTTCGCGGCCGCGAACGGACCGCCAGAACCACCCATGTTATAGAACGCTTCCAACCGCGAATCCATTTCCTTGTTCGGGATCGGCCACTGCTCCGCCGTGTACTGCGGCAGATCGCCCCACCCGCGCGAGTCGAGGAACCACGGCATGAAGTTCGTGTACGCGCCTTCCATGCGCTTTTCCCACTTCAGCGCTTCCATGATGGTGCCGCACGCGACCGCCGTACCATTCGGCACCTGCGGAACGCAGCCCTGCGCCGAGAACGCACCCGTGATGGACGCGCTGGCACTGGCCGGTACGGTGATGGCCGGAAGGCCATGCGCCGTACGCGAGACGTTGATCAACGCCGTCGCCGACGCCAGGTCACCCTTGCGGATGTAGCCTTCGGCGGCGAGCAGGTCGTTCTCGGCCTTCGACATGTAGACCATCGGGCCCGAGCCCGAACCCTGGCGGATGTTCAGCCAGCGCCGGTGATCGTACATCGAGCTGCCGTACCCGTCGCCCGGGAAGTCATCGCCCGAGGGACGGTTGGCGAAGTATAGATTGTTCGGCAGCGACGTTCCGCTGATCGGCCCGTACGCCTGCTGCGCGGCGCGCGTGGCGCCCTGCGGCAAACGGTTGTCCGGCGTGCGGATCAGGAGCTGGCTGCCGTCACGCGAGGCGATCGGCGCCGCGATGAAGGCGGCGTACGCGCCCGACGTATCGGCCATGCCGAGGTACATCAGCGACATCTCGTGCCAGCCGCCGGTCGTGTACATGCCCGTGCAATCCCACGAGCAACCCCAGCCGGAGCCCACCTGAACGATGTGGTTCGCGCTGATGCCGTTCGTGGCGTCGGCGATGACCGACGTCCAATCCACCGCGGCGCGCTCAGCCGGATCGCGCGCGAGACCGGCGCGGATACGGGCCTTGTGCGAACGGATGAACTTGATGAAATCCGCCTGCGTGAGCGACGTGCCGGCGATCCAGCCGGTCGGCACCGGGAATCCGGCGGCAGCGTTGGCATTGCTGGCCCACGCAAGCGCCGAATCGAGGAGCGCCAGCCCGGCCGCGCCGACGTCCTTGTACCCGGACAGCCCGGGGATGTCGCTCGACGCGACCTTGTGCGTCACGATGGCCGCCGAGTCGTACGCGAGGGCGACGTAGCCCAGCGACAGACCATTGATCATCAACGCGAACGCACGGTCGCGGTAATCCGAACCGAGCGTACCCGTCGTCTGATTGGCCGCCATGATGCGGTCCAGCGCCTGCGTGAGGTTCGCCGCGGTGCGCGACACACGCTGGAACGCTGAGAACTCGCGATTGTTGCCCGTGTCGGACTGGTTGCCACGGTCGTTCGAGATCTGCGAGCGCGGGATGGCCGCGCGCAGGTTCATGCCGTAGTTCGCGACCGTCGAGAAGCCTTCGAGCGCGAGCACGTGCGACTGCGTGTTGACTGCATCTGCGCCGTTCTCCCAGGCGTTCCAGAACGACTGGAACTGCTGGCCGACGAGCGCTTCGACGTTGGCCGGCGTGGAATACGCGCGGGCTACGTCGGGGTTGTTCATGTTCTTGACATCGAGCGGGTTGTTGCAGGCCGAGACCAGCGCCACGCACACCACCGCCGATGCCAAGCGAGAGATCAGTTTACGCATCTGGGTTCCTCGTTGGGGTGCCGGCCGCCGCCGTTATCGGCGGCGGTCAGCGACCGCATCAGAAGCTGGTGTTCAGCTGGATCGTGAACGCGCGGAGGTTCGGGAAGTTGTAGGCGTCGACCGCATTGATGGCGCCCGACCCACCCAAACCGCCGCCGAGGCCGGTTTCGGGATCGTAGCCCGTGTAGTTGGTCCACGTCTTCAGGTTGCGCCCGATGAGCGACAAGGTCCAATCGCCGCGGCCCCCGATGGGTCCGATGCGATAGCCGATCGTCACTTCACGGATCTTGATGTACGACGCATCCTCGACCACGAGCGAGTTCGAACCCAGCACGTCGTACAGACCGCCGATGCCGCTGTTGTCGGGCAGGCCGACGCGGTAGTAGTAGCCCACCGGCTTGGCCGTGCTGACGTCCTTGCCGAACTGGTCTTCCTGCCGGTTCGTGAAGTCGCCGAACGACCAGGCGCGCTGCAGGTTGAAGATGTTGTTGCCGCGCGTGGCGTCGATCAGCGCGTACGCCGAGAACTTCTTGTAGCTGAAGTTCTGCGAGAACGACCAGCGATAATCTGGGAGCGCGCTGCCGTTCTTGTTGTTCGTCACGGCCACGCCGCTGCCGTCCGTCAAACGCTGGACGATCGGCATACCCCAGTTCTCCGCGTAGTTGAACGGGGCCTGGTTCGCGCCGAGCACCGACATCCACAGGTTCTTCGTGATGCCGTCGGTCACCTTGTTGCCGGCGCCCGTCCAGACGATATAGCCGTCGGAGTTCTTCTGCCACTCGAGCCCATTGCCGCACCGGCTCTGGAACGCGCTCGGCAGGTCGCTGCAGTTGTACACGTAGCGGCGGCCGTAGATCGTACCGAACTTCACGTTCGGGGCCACATAGAACATCGTCTCGGTGCCCTGCTGACCGTTGGCCGTGTAGTAGTACGGCGCGACGCTCTGGGCGAGACCGGTGATGTTCGACTCCGTCCTGTCGTAGTTCAGGCGAACGCTGTACTGCAGGTTGCGCTTCTCGAGCACCGGCACGTTCAGCGAGGCTTCCCAAGTCTTGTTGTCGAGCTGGCCGGCGTTCTTCCACTGGCTCGTGAAGCCCGACGCCGCCGGCGGCGGCACCTGGAGGATCTGGTCCTGCACGATCGAGCGCGCGCGCGTGACCGTGAGGCCGAACTTGTTCAGGATCTCGGCGTCGAAACCGATCTCGACTTCCGTCGCGACTTCGGGACGCAGATTCGCGTTGCCGAGCGCGCTGGCCGAAATGGCGCCGCCGCTCACGGAGAACGCTTCATACTGCTGCGAGAACGACGGACGGTTGCCGGCCTGACCCACCGAGGCGCGCAACTTGAGGTCGTTCACGATGTCCTTGAGCTTGCCGCCCCAGAACTTCTCCTCCGAGATGCGCCACAGCCCCGAACCGCGGGCGTAGGTCTTCCAGCGGTTCGCGGCGCCGAACAGCGACGCACCGTCGCGGCGCACGAGCGCCTCGATGGTGTAGCGATCCTTGTAGTCGAGGTTCACGCCGACCGCATTGCCGATCTGGCGGATGGACGACTGGTTCGAGCTGATGCCGAGGTTCGCGCCGCCGTTCGTGGTGGGCACGATGGCCGCCGACGTGTAGATGCCCGGCACGACGAGGTTCACGCCGCTCTGGGAATCACCGCGGTTGTCCTGCTGCTCATACTGCATGCGCAGCGTGAAGCGGGCGGCAAGGTCGCGGAACAGGTCGCGGCGCGCCGTCCAGTTCATCGCGGCGTTGTACGCCTGGTTGTAGCCGTCCGAGAATCCGATGCCGCCGAGGTTGTTCGTGCTCGTCGTGGCCGTCGTGATGCGATAGCCGCGATCGTAGATGCTGCGGTTGTTGTAGAGCTGCGCGTCGTAGCCGAAGGAGAACTCACCGTCGACCCACGAGAGCGGCTGCCAGCGGGCGCTGAAGCTGCCCGTGAAACGGTTGTTGTCGCCGAGTGACGGATTGGCGACGTTCGACAACAGCGGGTTCTCGTTCTGCGAACCGCCGTTCATCACGTTGGAGCGCACGAAGAGACGGCCGTACTTGTCCGTGCGGAGCAGGTCCACATAACCCGGGACGCGCGACACGCGGAAGAAGTTCGAGCCGTTGTTGTCGATCTGGATACGCGCATAGTACGCGCGAACCGAGGTCGTCCAGTTGCCCGGCAGCGTGTTGTCGATGTTGAGGCGGACGTTGTTGCGGCGATAGCCGTCGAGGTAGCGGATCGAGCCCGCCTCGCGCAGGCTGCCCAGCGAAGCGAAGAAATTCGCCTTGCCGTACTTGCCCGTCATGTCGACGTTGCCGCCCTGCCACGGACCGTTCGTCATGAACTGCTTCACCGGCTCGTACGAGACGGGGTAGCGGGTCACTTCGTACAGGCCGCGGAGCTTCACCACGCCGGGGTTCGTCGCGATGCCCATGTCGTTCGTGAAGAGCGCCGGCGACAGCGCCCAGTCGGCGCCGCCTTCGTTCACACGGAGCGCTTCGGCGTAGATGTCGACCGAGCGCGTGCACGAGGGCGAGCCGGCCGTCGTGATGCAGAACCGGTCGCGCGTCTCGTTCATCATCATCGCCGACCCTTGGGCCAGCGGGATGAAATGCTCGACGTCGCTCGAGCCCATTTCCATGCGCACGTTGAACTTGATGCCTTCCTGCCCGAGCTTGCCCGTCTTGGACGTGATGTTGATCACGCCACGGCCGGCGCGCGAGCCGTAGAGCGACGCCGCGGCGGCACCCTTCACCACTTCGATGTTCCAGCCGCCCAGCGCCGACGTCGCATAGGGATTGTCTGGCGCGCTGGCGTTTGCGGCGTCCAGCGCCGCCTTGCTCTGCCCCGGCAGGTCGCGCATGCGCGCCCGCACCAGGCCCTGGATGCGCGCCTGATAGCCCATCGCCACAGCCAGCCAGATCTGGCCATCAGCCAGCTTCGGATCGGCGGCCACCGCGGCGCGC
>CAIRBD010000370.1 GCA_903876745.1 uncultured Gemmatimonadota bacterium | reverse complement strand
TCGCCGGCCGGTCCGCCGGCCCGACCACCGCGCCGCGCACGGTACCCAACCCCACCATCGTCGCCACGTTCACGGCTGGCCGCACCTCGCGCTCGAGCGCGACGAGATACTGGGCGATGGACGTGAAGCGCGCGCCGGGATCGTCCTGCTCGCGCGGTCCGTTGGAGGATCCATCCTGCCCCACCACCATCGTCGTGACACCCTGCCGGATCACCGACTCGGCCATCGGGTCTGCGTCCAGCGAGCCGTCGCCGTGCGAGTGGATGTCGACGAACCCCGGGGCCACGATCATGCCGCGCGCGTCGAACACATCGGCGCCGGTGGCGGCGAGCGCGGGGCCGATGTCGAGGACGGTGCCGTCCTCGAGCAGCACGTCAGCGGCGATGCGCGAGGCGCCCGTGCCGTCGATGACGGTGCCGTTGCGCAACAGCAGGCGGCGGCCGGCGGGCCCGGTGCGGCTTGCGCGGATCGCGGGGGCACACGCGGCGAGAGCGGCGGCGGTGGCGGAAGCAAGAAAGGCGCGTCGGGTCGAGTTCATCGCGCGGGGATGGAATGGTGAACTACAACGGCGGGTTAACGGTCGACGGTTAACGGTTAACGGTTAGCCGTTAACCGTCAACGTCAGTAGTCGTCACGCGGCTTTCTTCTTCGCCCCGAACCCTTCTCTCGTCATCGTCCCCCAGCTCTCCACGCCCTTGTAGTACTTCCAGAACGCCTGCAGCCGGAAATACACCGTCATCTGCCGGAAGCCGATCCCCTCGACGAGCGCGAACGTCACGAGACGCAGAAAATCCCACCGCGACTGGTACTTCCGGAAACTCAGGTCCTCGAGCAGCACGGCCCAGAACGACAGCAGCGAGCCATAACCGATGGCGACGACCGCGAAGAGGATGGCGAAATCCCAGTTCACGGCGTGCAGCCAGAGTCCGATCGCGGTGAAGACATACCCGAACAATTCCACGACCGGCGCGAGCAGTTCCCCGAACACGAAGAACGGGAACGACACCATCCCCACCGCGCCGTACTTGCGGTTGAAGATCAGCTTGCGGTGCGTGATGACCGTCGCGAGCAGCCCGCGATGCCAGCGTTCGCGCTGCCGGCCGAGCACTTTGATGCTCGTCGGCACCTCGGTCCACGCGACGGGATCGGGGATGAACGGCATGTCGGCCTTGATGCCGTTGTCATACAGGTACTGATGCAGTCGCACGACGAGGTCCATGTCCTCGGTGACGTTGCCCGTCCGGTAGCCATCGATCTTCAGCAGGTAGTCGCGCCGGAACATGCCGAACGCGCCCGAGATGATGAGGCTCCCGCCGAGCCGGTTCCAGCCCAGCCGTCCGAAGAGGAACGCCCGTAGGTACTCCACGACCTGACAGCCCGGGAGCCAGCGCCGGTCCACGCGCGCCGTCGTGACGCGCCCCATCGAGATGTCGCAGGCGTTGGCCACGCGCACCGTGCCACCGACGGCCGCGACGTTCGCCCCGAGGAGGAACGGGCGCGCGAGGCGCAGCAGCGCGTCGTGTTCGATGAGGGTGTCGGCGTCGACGGCGAGGACGTACGGATGCCGCGCCGCGTTGAGCGCCGCATTCAGCGAGTCGGCCTTGCCGCCGTTCGCCTTGTCGATGACGACGAGCTTGGCGTGCCGGCGCGACCGGTACACGCCGTACACGCGCTGCGTCTGGATGAGCGTGGGGTACGGCGCCGGCACCTGGTACAGGTCGAACTCCTGCACGAGTACGCTCAGAGTGCCGTCCGTGGAGCCGTCGTTCACCAACACCACCTCGAAGTGCGGATACTCGAGGGTGAGGAACGACATCAGGCTCGGCGTGATCGTCACTTCCTCGTTGTGCGCCGGCACGAGGATGCTGAGCGGCGGCAGCCCATCACTGACGAGCAGCCGCTGCAGGTGTTCGTTGTCGGCGAGCCGCCAGTGCTCCCAGAGCTCCGGGATGGAGAGGATGAGCAGGAGGGCGTAGAACGAGTTGATGACGAGGAAGTACACGAGCGCGATGTGGTCGGCCCACCAGAGCGACCGGTGCAGGAACGTCACGGCCCAGGCCATCATCGCGTGGCCAGCTCGAGGAGCGCGCCGTCGGACAGTCCCGACACGAGCCCCGCGACGTCGCGGACGTAGGGGTCGGGGTTGTTGCGTCCTTCGCGCAGCACGCCGCGCCCCGGCTCGCCGAGCAGCGCGAGGGAGAGCGCCGCCTGCCGTCGCACGCGCCACGACACGTCGTGGAGCGCCGTGGAGAGGAAGGGGACGGTCTCGACGCCGAGTTCTCCGAGCGACCGCACCGCTTCCACGCGCACGTCCACGTCGGCATCGGCCGCGATCAGGGCGAGGAGCTGCACGGTGTCCTTGCGCGGCAGGCGCCGCGCGGCGCGCGCCACCGCCGCACGGACGCCCGCGTCCTCGTGCGCGTGCAATTGCACCACCCGCTCGAGCACCTGGAACAGGTCGAGCGCCTCGGCGAGACCGATCCATCGCGCGAGCGCCTGCGGGTGCGCCGTGCGCACGAGACGCGTCTCGAGGGCTTTGGCGACCGCGTCGCGCAGTTCGCGCAGCGTGGCGTCGAGAAAGCCGCGCACGAACGGCGAGAGGTTCGGGTAGGCGTCCACCACGCGGGCGACGAGCATCTCATCGGCAACAGCGGGCAGCGCACTCACGGCGGCGACAGAGACCGCGGGGTGCTCGTCCTCGAGGAGCGCGCCGAGCAGCCGGCGGTCGTGTTCGGTGCCGACGAACGCGAGCGCGCGGGCCGCCTCGAGCCGTTTACTCCACCGCCCCGAGACGGCTCCGCGCAGCGCGCTGCGCACCCACTCCTCATCGCGCAGCGCCCTCGTGAGTTCCTCCCGCTGGGCCGGCGGAAGCATCCCGCGCGCGAAGTGCGCCACGTACCCGACGCGCGCCGGCGCGGGGATGGCGCGGATGGCGTCGCGCACGTCCGCGACCGACCCGTCGGCCACCAGCCAGCGGCGCACGCTCGCGTCCACGGCAGCGCGCGCGCCATCGTACTGGTCACGCGACGCAGGGTGCAACGCGCGCCGGGCAAAGAGGAAGAGCAGCAGCAGGGTGAGGAACGCGCCCTGCACGATCGCGACCACGATGAGGACGGCCGCGGCTGTCACGCCGTGTTCACCTGGGCGCGCCACGACGCGAGCTTCGCCATCAGCACGCGAAGACTCACGGGTTTGACGACGTAATCGAGCGCGCCCGCCTGCAGGGCGCGCAACTGCTGCGTCTCGCTGCCGTGGCCGGAAAGGAACACGAACGCGAACACGCCGGGACGCTGCACCCGCAGCTGCTCGTGGACGGAGTGCCCGTCGAGCCCCGGGAGGTCGAGGTCCAGCAGGACGATGGGCGTCTCGCGCACGCGCAGCCGGCGCAGCGCATCGAGCGCGCTCGGTCCGTCGCCGAACAGCCGGTACGTGAACCCCTGCTGCTGCATGGCGAACGCGATCATCTCGGCGAGCGGCGCGTAGTCCTCCACGAGGATCACATCGGGCGCCGTCTCGCCGT
>CAIRBD010000369.1 GCA_903876745.1 uncultured Gemmatimonadota bacterium | reverse complement strand
GCAGACGGGACAGCAGCTGCTGCTCGGCGCGTACCAGGCGCTCGAGAAGGAGATCGCGCACGGCAGCGTGACGATGTACTCGCGTCACGAGATGCTCGACCTCGTCCTGATCGACGGGGTGGCGCGCGGCATCATCACGCGCGACATGGTGAGCGGCAAGATCGAGGCGCATGTGGCCGACGCCGTGGTGCTCGGCACCGGCGGCTACGGCAACGTGTTCTTCCTCTCGACCAACGCGAAGGGGTGCAACGTCACGGCCACCTACCGCGCCTACAAGAAAGGCGCCGCGTTCGCGAACCCCTGTTACACGCAGATCCCTCCGACGTGCATCCCGCAGAGCGGCGACCACCAGTCGAAGCTCACGCTGATGTCGGAGTCGTTGCGCAACGACGGGCGCGTGTGGGTACCCAAGCGCAAGGAAGACTGCGGCAAGAAGCCGGGGGAGATCGCCGAAGCCGATCGCGACTACTACCTCGAGCGGAAGTATCCCAGCTACGGCAACCTCTCCCCGCGCGACATCGCGAGCCGCGCGGCCAAGGAAGCCTGCGATGACGGGCGGGGCGTGGGTCCGGGCGGGCGCGGCGTGTATCTCGATTTCGCCGATTCCATCAAGCGGTTGGGGAAGGCGGCGATCGAGGAGCGTTACGGCAATCTCTTCGACATGTACGCCCGCATCACGGACGAGGACCCGTACGCCGTGCCGATGCGCATCTATCCCGCCGTGCACTACACGATGGGCGGGCTCTGGGTGGACTACAACCTGATGAGCAACGTCCCCGGATTGCACGTCATCGGCGAGGCGAACTTCAGCGACCACGGCGCGAACCGTCTGGGCGCGAGCGCGCTCATGCAGGGGCTCGGCGACGGCTACTACGTGATCCCGACGACGATCGGCCACTACCTCGCGAGCAACAAGCTCGACAAGGTGACGGCGGACCATCCCGAGTTCCGTGCCGCCCTCGAAGCCGTGCAGGCGCGGCAGAGCCGGCTGCTCAGCATCAACGGCAGCCGCACGGTGGATTCCTTCCACCGCGAGCTCGGCAGGATCATGTGGGAGAAGTGCGGCATGGCTCGCAACGCCAAGGGACTCAACGAGGCGCTGCAGGAGATCCCCGCGCTGCGTGAGGAGTTCTGGCGGAACGTGCGCGTGCCGGGCAGCGGCGCCGAGTTGAACCAGTCACTCGAGAAAGCCGGCCGGCTCGCCGATTTCCTCGAGTTCGCGGAGCTCATGGTGACCGACGCGCTGCACCGCGAGGAGAGCTGCGGCGGCCACTTCCGCGAGGAGCACCAGACGGACGACGGCGAAGCGAAGCGCAACGACGAGCGGTTCGCCTACGTGGCGGCCTGGGAGTATGCGGGAGACGGGAAGGCACCCATCCTGAACAAGGAACCGCTGGAGTTCAACGACGTGCACCTCGCGACCCGGAGCTACAAGTGAGCGGCGGCCTCAATCTCACATTGCATGTGTGGCGCCAGGCGGGCGCCACCGCCGCGGGCAAGATGGTGGAGTACACGGCCACCGACATCAGCCCCGACATGAGCTTCCTCGAGATGCTCGACGTCGTGAACGAACGGCTCATCGAGAAGGGCGACGACCCGATCGCGTTCGACCACGATTGCCGCGAAGGGATCTGCGGCATGTGCGGCGTGATGATCAACGGCGCCGCGCACGGGCCGATGAAACTCACCACAGCGTGCCAGCTGCACATGCGCACGTTCAGCGACGGCGACTCGATCACCATCGAACCGTGGCGGGCCACCGGATTCCCGGTGGTGCGCGACCTCGTGGTGGACCGCAGCGCGCTCGACCGCATCATCCAGGCGGGCGGCTACATCTCGGCGCCGACCGGGTCGCCGCAGGACGCCAACGCGCTCCCCATCCCGAAGCTCGATGCCGACGAGGCGATGGACGCCGCCGCGTGCATCGGGTGCGGTGCGTGCGTGGCGGCGTGCCCGAACGCGTCGGCCTCGCTCTTCACCTCGGCGAAGATCACGCATCTCTCGAAACTGCCGCAGGGGCAGCCCGAGCGGTACCGCCGTGCGCTGAGCATGGTGGCGCAGATGGATCTCGAGGGCTTCGGCGGCTGCACCTTGTTCGGCGAATGTCAGGAAGCGTGCCCCAAAGGCATCTCCATCGATTCGATCATGACGATGAATCGCGACTACCTGTGGGGATCGCTCACGAAGCGTGAGGAGAAGGTACAGCTCGG
>CAIRBD010000368.1 GCA_903876745.1 uncultured Gemmatimonadota bacterium | reverse complement strand
TTGAGCCAGTACTGCACCTTGATGGCGCCTTCATTCTGGTACGTCGCACCCGGCGTGTAGAGATGCACACCGGCCGCGCTGTTCACCTTGTCGGCTTCGCGCAACGCGGCGATCCCTTCCATCGCGTAGAAACCGCGCCCCATCGTCGCGATGACGATGTCGTCATCGCGGAGCGCGATGTCGTGCACGGGTACGGGCGGCAGGTTGCGCTTGAGGCTCTGCCAGTGATCGCCGGCGTCGTACGACACATACATGCTCCGCTCGGTGGCGGCGTAGAGCATGCCGGGGCGCACGATATCCTCGCGGATGGCGCGAGTGAACTCGTTCGCGGGGATGCCGGTGACGATCTTCGTCCACGTCTTGCCGTAGTCGGTGGTGCGATAGAGATACGGCGCGAAGTCGTCCATCTCGTAGCGGTTCGCCGCGAAGTACATCGTGCCGGCGGCGTAGTGCGACGGCTCAACAATTGAAATGCGCGTCCACTTGGGAAGATCCTTGGGCGTGACGTTCTGCCACACGGGCATCACCGTCGTGATGCCGACCGCGCGCGACAGGTGGACCAGCCCGTCATCGGAGCCACTCCACACGAGCCCCTTGGTCACCGGCGATTCGGCAACGGCGAAGATGGTGCCGTAGTACTCCACACTGGTCTGGTCCTTGGTCAACGGACCGCCCGACGAGCCGAGCGTGGTGGGATCGTTCCGCGTGAGATCGGGCGAGACGATCTTCCAGGTGGCGCCGAGGTCGGACGAACGGAAGAGCACGTTGGCGCCCGCGTACAACACCTTCGCGTCGTTGGGCGAGTTCATGATGGGGAACGTCCACTGGAACCGGTACTTCGAGTCCTTGGCGTCGTGCCCCATGGGGTTCAGCGGCCACGGGTCGAGGCGCATCGAGACGCCGGTGCGCTTGTTCTGCATCGAGAGCACGCCGCTGTAGTTGCCGCCGAAGGTGACGTCGGGATCGTTGGGATCGCTGGCCACATAGCCGGACTCACCGCCGGCTCCACCATAGCGCGGCGTGAAATCGAACTGCGACGCGGGCGCTGCCGATGCGGGCGCACCGCCGCGACCACCGGCCGGCGGCGCGCCGCCGCCACGGCCACCGCGCCCTGCCGCATTTGCCACGCGCACGGGGAAGCAGTCCACACCGCCGTCCTGCTCGGCGCCGCACACATCATACGGCGACGCATTCGTCAGGTGCACGTGGTAGTACTGCCCCGTGGGAAGCGCGGCGCGGATCTGCGACGTGCCGCCGTCATAACTCAACACGATCCCGGGGTCACCGGCGACGGCGATGCGCTTGGGATTCGTGGGGTCGATCCAGAAATAGTGCGTGTCGCCGTTGCCGAGTCCGCTGCGGAAGGTGACGCCGCCGTCGTGCGAGATGTAGCCGCCGACGTTCCCGGCGTAGACGGTGTTCGAGTCCTTGGGATCGGCGAAGAGCTTGGTGTAGTACCAGGCGCGCTGCCGCAGATTGCGGTCCGAATTGACGTACTTCCACGTCTTGCCGGCGTCGTCCGAGCGTAAGACGCCACCCGAATCGGCCTCGATGATGGCCCACACGCGATCGGGTTTCGCGGGCGAGATGGCGATGCCGATGTTGCCCCACAAGCCGTGCGGGAGGCCGGCGTTGTGCGTGAGCTCGGTCCAGTGATCGCCACCGTCGGTGGTCTTGTACATGCTGCTGCCTGCGCCGCCACTCACGAGGAGCCACGGCTTGCGGCCGGCCTGCCAGAAACCGGCATACAACACGTTCGGATTGGTCGGATCCATCACGAGGTCGGCGACGCCCGTGGAGTCGTTCTTGAAGAGGATCTGCTGCCAGCTCTTGCCGCCGTCCTTGGAGCGATAGACACCGCGTTCCTTGTTGGGCCCGAACACGTGGCCGAGGGCGCCGACGTACACGATGTTCGGATCTGTGGGGTGGGTGACGATGCGGCTGATGTATTGGGTCTCGCCGAGCCCCATGAAGTTCCAGGTCTTGCCGGCGTCGGCGCTCTTCCACACGCCGTCGCCGTGGGAGACGTTGCCGCGGATGGGCGTCTCGCCGCCGCCGGCCCACACCACGTCGGGGTTGGGCTTGAAGATGTCGAGCGCGCCGATGGTGCCACCGAAGTACTTGTCGGTCATCGGGAGCCAGGTCTTGCCGCTGTCAGCGGTCTTCCACACGCCGCCGCCGGTGGTGCCGACGTAATACTCGGCGGGGCGCTGTGCGGAGCCGACGACGGAGGTCATGCGGCCGGAGTGGGCGGGGCCGAGGAGGCGCCAGCCGAGGTTCTGCCACAGGGTGGTGTCGACGCTCGCCGTAGCCGACGGCCGCGACGCGGCGACCGGACGGGCCTGCGCGGACAACACGGCCGGCAACGAACCGAGCAACAGGGTAGCCAGCGCGTTGCGGCGCCAAGTGCGTGGGAACGAACGCATGGAGGGGTCCTCGTGAGGGAGCGACAGGGCGCCCGCGATCGGGCATCCTTTAACTACGCCGCACGGAGCGTGCGCGTTCGGCGTGCGGAAGGGGCTGCCCGCGGCCGATACTCTGGTTGATCACTCCTGCGCCTCCGCACCTCCGCCCGATGTACCCTGATCCGAACGACGCGCGCAGCGAAGCGCCGCTTGCGCCACGACATCTGAAATCGTCGGACGCGCCGTCGCCGAGCCATTACGCGTCGATGCTCGTGGCGCCCGTCGTGCCGCGTCCGAGGATGAACCGCTTCACACCGGCGCTGCAGGACCTGAGCGACGTGGTACCGGATCACGCGCCGTGGCCGCCCCCTCCGCCGCCGCCCGAGCCCCGTGCGCCGGCTCCGCCCCCGCCACCGCTGTCGCGCGCACCGCATCACGTATTGGGGCGCTGGATCGCGGCGTGGCTCCACGCCGCCGGCTTCACGCGCACGATGATCGTGGTCTCCGTTGGCAGCGTGCTCGGGCTCCTCGCGCTCGCGGTGTCGCCGGCGCGTCTCGCGGGGCCGGCGGCCACTAACCAGCTTGCGCGTGATTCCAAGGACATCGACGCGTCGGAGCAGCTCGCGATGCTCGAGAAGGGGACGTTCGTCGATCCCGCGCCGATGTTCCGACGCCTCGCGGAGCGGTCTGGCGTGCCGGCGGCGCAGGTGCTGGCGTCGTTCGCCGACGCGAGTCACTGGATGCTGAAGGTGCGCTACGACAAAGCGAACACGGTATGCGTGCAGCTCGTGACGATGACCGACCGCCGCGTGCCGCGGCCGTCATGCCACGAGATGAGCGCCGCGGAGCGCAACGCGCCGGTCGCGGCCGAGACGCCGGCGCGGTAGGGGAAGTTGGAGCCTCACTTCGGGGTCGGATGCAGGGCGCCGTCGGACAGGTCACTGCGGGCACCGCAGGCCACGGGCTACGTGGGAGCAGTAGACTCTATCCCCCGTTCGCGCGATACCCCCGCTTCGCGTGGCGCCATATCGTCCATTCACCATGTCAAAACACATCGCCGTCTGGCTTGACCACAAGGAAGCGCGCGTCTTCGCCTTCCATCCGGAGCACGCCGATGAGGCGACCGTCTTCGCCCCGCCGCACAACGATCACCACAAGCACACGCGCGGCCAGGAAGGGCTGAAGGAGCACCCGGAAGACATCAAACACTTCT
>CAIRBD010000367.1 GCA_903876745.1 uncultured Gemmatimonadota bacterium | reverse complement strand
TCGGGCATCGTGAGGATCGGGATCTGCGTGATCGAGCCGGGCTTGCCACGGATGATGCCCGCGCGCTCGTACAGCGAGGCGAGGTCGGTGTACATGTAGCCGGGGTAGCCACGCCGTCCCGGGATCTCCTCCCGGGCCGTGGCGATCTCGCGCAGTGCCTCGCAGTAGTGCGTCATGTCGGCGATCACGACGAGCACGTGGAGGCCGCATTCATATGCGAGGTACTCCGCGCACGTGAGCGCGAGGCGCGGGGCGTGCAGGCGCTCCACCGCCGGGTGCGACGCCTGATTCAGGTACAACACCGTGCGAGGGAGCGCCCCGCTCTCGCGCACGCGGTCGAGGAAGGCGCGCGTCTCGCGCGCCGTGATGCCCACGGCCGCGAACACGACGGCGAACGGTTCGTGCCGCGGGGCACGCGCCCACTCCACGATGCGCGCCGCGATCTCGAGTCCCGGCAACCCCGGGCCGCTGAACACGGGGAGCTTCTGCCCGCGCACGAGCGTGTTCATCGCGTCGATGGCGCTGATGCCGGTCTCGATGAAATCGCGCGGCCGGTCGCGGCGCACGGGATTGATGGGCGCGCCATCGATGGGCATGAGCGCCTCGCCCACGGGGGCTGGCAGACCGTCCACCGGGGCGCCGTGCCCGTCGAACGCGCGGCCGAGCAGTTCGCGACCAACCACAGTGGTGGCGACCTCGCCGGTGAGCACCACCTCCACGCGGTCGGGCGCGAGGCCGACGGTATCGTCGAGCAACTGCACCACCGTCGCGTGCTCCCCCGCGTCGATCACCTGTCCGCGACGGTCGGCGAGCCCCGTCTGCTTTACGATCACCCACTCGCCGAGCGTCACGCCGCGCGTGCGCTCGAGGAAGAGCAGGGGACCGCCCGCGGCGGCCGCGCCGCGGTGCGTGACGTCGACGCGCGGACTCACGGTGCCACTCCATCGCGCAGGGCGACGAGCGCTCGCCGCACGGGGTTCAGGTCGAGCTGATTGAAGAGTGTCCCGGCGGCCAGTGCGCGTTCGCCGTCGCGGTATGCGTCGAGCGCGGCACGGGCGAGCGTGTACGTCTGCGTGGGGGATGAGATGGCGTCGTGCGGATGGTAGGCGTTCTGCCGCAGCACCACCTCGCGCACGATCGCCGCAACGTCCATCACCAGATGGTCATGGTCCTCGAGTGCATCGGGGCCGACGAGACTCGCGATGTCGCGCAGCTCGCGTTCCTTCTGGAGCAGGCCGAGCAGATCGGCGCGCGTCTCCGCCCACGCCTCACCGGCGTTGGCCGCGAACCACGGTGCCACCTGGTCGGCGTAGAGCGAGAAACTGCTTTCCCAATCCACGGCGGGGTAATGGCGCTGGTGCGCGAGCGAGGCGTCGAGCGCCCACATCGCCCCGGCCACGCGCAACGAGGCCTGTGTGACGGGCTCCGAGAAGTCGCCACCGGGCGGCGAGATAGCGCCGATGATCGTGACCGCACCGTCGCGCACCGGCGTGCCGAGCGCACGCACGCGTCCCGCGCGCTCGAAGAACTGGCCGAGCCGGCTCGCCAGATACGTGGGATAGCCTTCCTCGCCCGGCATCTCCTGCTGACGCGCCGCCATCTCGCGCAGCGCCTCGGCCCAGCGGCTCGTGGAGTCGATCATCAGCGCCACGCGGTTCCCCTGGTCGCGAAAGAACTCCGCCACCGTCACGCCCATGTAGATCGATGCCTCGCGCGCCGCCACGGGCATGTTCGACGTGTTGACGATGAGCACGGCGCGGTCCATCACGGGGCGCCCCGTGCGCGGATCCACGAGCAATGGGAACTCGGTGAGCACGTCGGTCATCTCGTTGCCGCGCTCGCCACATCCCACATAGACCACGACGTCGGCCTCGGAAAACTTGGCCAGCGACTGTTCGATGATCGTCTTGCCCGTACCGAATCCGCCGGGCACCGCGGCGCTCCCGCCTTCAGCCACGGGGAAGAACAGGTCGAACACGCGCTGCCCCGTGACGAACGGCCGCGACGACGCGAACCGCTCGCCCACGGGCCGCGGCACGCGCACGGGCCAGCGATGCGCCAGGAAGAGCGATGTGCCGTCCGTGAGCGCACCGATGGGCGCGCTCACGGTGTACGCGCCGCTGCTGAGCGCGGCGACGGTGCCGCGCACGCCGGGCGGCACGAGCACGCGATGCGTGATGGCCCGCTCGTCTACCGTGCCGAGTTCGTCGCCCGGACCCACGACGTCGCCCACGGCGCGTGTTGCGGTGAATGCCCACAGGCGTGCTGCATCGAGCGTGTCGGCGCGCGTCCCCGGCGCGATGAAATCACCGGTCGCCTCGGCGACCCGTTCGAGCGGTCGCCCGATGCCGTCGAGTACCGCGCCCAGCAGTCCGGGCCCCAGCTGTGCCGTGAGCGAGACACCCGTGTGCTCCACCGGCTCGCCCACCGCCATCCCGGTGGTGGATTCATATACCTGCAGCGTGGCCACGTCGCCGCGCTGCTTGATCACCTCACCGAGCAACCGGCGCTCGCCGACGAGCGCCATCTCGTAGAGCGCGCCGTGCAGCGGCGCGGCCTCGACGAGCGAGCCGGCGATGCGGATGATGCGGGCCGTCATTGCAGGCGCACCCGGTAGCCGATGGCGCGGCGCAGCAGGTCGAGGATGTAGTCCTCGGCGCCCGAGGGTGCCCCGTCCCACGACGGCGCCGGCACGGGTACGAGGATCGGCACGGCGCGCCGCTCCACGTCGTGGCGCGTCTGTTCCGGCACGGCGTCGAGCAGTGCCTGCTCCACGAGGAGGATGCCGGTGTGCGGCGCGGCCGCGGCGAGCAGGAGGCGGTCGCCCGCATCCCTGGGGTCCACGACCTCGTCGACGAACAACCCGGCGAGCCGGAATCCCGCCGCGAGCGCCGGCGACGCGAGGACGCGCACGGTGTAGCTCACGCAGCCGCCCCCAGCGAGCGCTCGATGAGCGCCCCCGGCACGTGCAGCGAGATGCTCCACGCGATGCGCCGCAGCGTGTGCAACTCGGCCCGCTGGCGCAGCACGAAGTGCACCACCGGTGCGAGCCCCAGCGGAGCGGTCCGCGCCATGCCACGGAACTCGTGCGCAAGCGCCGCGAGCGACGCATCATCGGCCGCGCGCGCACCGGCCGCCAACGCCGCCGAGAG
>CAIRBD010000366.1 GCA_903876745.1 uncultured Gemmatimonadota bacterium | reverse complement strand
CGGCACCGACCGCGGCGCGCGGCGCGTCGGCTTGCCGGTGAGCACGAAGTCGGCGATCTCGGCGACCGTCGAATCGTCCATCGCCTGCGCGAACCCGGGCATCCGTCCCGTGCCGTCGCTGATCACCCGCACGAGTTGTTCGTGCGTGTACTTCTTGCCGACGCCCGTGAGCGTCGGCGCGAGCGGCGTGGTCTTGGGCCCGTGGCACTCGGCGCAGTACGCATTGAACAGCGACACCGTGTCGCGGCGCACCATCTTCAGCACCCACCCCATCTCGTTCGCGTTCACGTAGAGGAGGCCGGTCGCCGGGTCGTACGCCGGCCCGCCATATTCGCCGCCGCCGTCCACGCCGGGGAAGATGATCGTCCCCGTGAGCGTCGGCGGCGTGAACGGATGCGGCGTCGGGTTCTCGTTGAAGATATTGAGAGCCGCGGCGTGCGCCTCGGGCGTGCGGTCGGTGAGCTCCGCTTCCGTGAGCTGCTGGCGCACGAAGGGGCGCGGGAGCGTCGGGAATCGCTGCGAGTCGGCAGCCACTTCACCGTCGAGTGAGGCCTTGGGCATCTGGCGCCACTCGCTCGGGAAGAGCTCCTTGCCCGTGTCACGGTCGAGCACCCACACGTGCCCCGTCTTGGTGATCTGCGCGACGGCCTCCACCGGCTTGCCGTCGCGCGTGACGGTCACGAGCGCGGGGGACGCCGGGAAATCACGGTCCCAGAGGTCGTGCTTGAGCCCCTGGAAGTGCCAGAGCCGCTTGCCCGTGTTCGCGTCGAGCGCGACGATCGAGTTCGCGAAGAGATCGTCACCCACGCGATTCGCGCCGTAAAAGTCGTACGACGCCGAGCCGGTGGCGAAGAACACGCGGCCCCCCTTCTGGTCGATGGTGACGCCAGACCACGCGTTCACGCCGCCCGTGATCTTCCACGCGTCGTTGGGCCACGTGTCGTAGCCGAACTCCCCGGGACGCGGGATGGTGTGGAAAGTCCAGCGGATCTTCCCCGTCTTCACATCGTACGCGCGGATGTCGCCCGGCGCGCTCGGCAGCGCTTCGGGCACCGCCGTGCCCATGATGATCATGTCCTTGTACACGCCGCCCGGCGTGCTCGCGCTCACAGAGAGTCCCTTCACGGGGCGGTCGAGCCCTGCGCGGAGATCGACCCATCCCGAATCGTTCCCCCAGCCGGGCGCTTTCGTGCCCGTCTTCGCGTCGAGCGAGAAGAGGCGATAGCGATAGTTGAAGTACACGCGCCCGTCGTGCACCACCACGCCGCGGTAGCGGATGCGCGGCCCGGCGAAATGTCCGCCGGTGGGGTCGAAGCTCCAGAGTTCCTTGCCCGTCCTGGCGTCGAGCGCGAAGGCGCGCTGCTTGGGCGACATCGCGTAGAGCACGCCGTCGATCACCACGGGCACGGATTGCATCTCCGAGCCGGCGAACGCGTCCTTGGTGTCGTACGTCCACGCGACCTTGAGCGACGCGACGTTCGCGGGCGAGATCTGCGCGAGCGTGGTGTAGTGCGTGTGGTCGTCGCTGCCCTGATACACGGGCCAGTCGACGGAGCGGCCGCCGCAGGCGGCGAGGGACACGAGGGCGATGATGGTGGGAGTGCGCATGACGTGAAGATACGGGAGCGGAGGGCGTCGGCCAGTGCGACGCCGGGCGCGTCGTCGTCGGGAGAGGGCATACCAGACACATCGAATGGCGCGGGAAGGCGCCGCAGCTCGCGAAACGGGACGGACGCATTCGCGCAGGCGGCCACCATTCGTCATAATTGCATCCGTGACCTCCCCCCACGAACGTCTCGCCGCGGCCCTCGCGGGCCGATATCGCATCGAACGTGAGCTCGGCGACGCCAAGCGACGCCAAGCGACGGCTCGCGCGGTGAAGAGGCAGGCACCGTGACGTCGCGAACCGCACCCGATATCGCACGATCTGAACTGGCTCCCACGGGCACGCTTCGGGCCGGCATGAACCTCGGCAACGCGTTGTTCACGACGCAGGACGCGGCGACCGGCGAACTGCGCGGCGTGGCCGTGGACGTGATGCGCGAACTGGCGGCTCGTCTTGGAGTGCCGGTGGAGTTCGTCGTCCACGCCACACCCGGCGACGTGGCCGATGCGGTGGCAGCGGAGACCTGGGACGTCGCGATCCTCGCCATCGAACCGGCGCGCGCAACAACGATCGCGTTCTCTCCCGCGATGACCGAAGTCGAGGCGACCTACGTGGTGCACGCGGATTCGCCGCTCCGGTCCGTCGGGCAGGTCGATACCTCCGGAGTGCGGATCGCCGCGCCCGAAAAGGCGGGATACGAACTGTACCTGACACGAACGTTGCGCAACGCGACGCTCGTGCGCACGAAGGGATTCCCCGCGTCGATCGATCTCTTCAACGCGAGGCAGGCGGACGCGTTGGCGGGTTTGAAACCGGCGCTGCTCGCATCCATGAGTACGATCCCCGATGCGCGATTGCTCCAGGGCACGTTCATGACCGTGAATCACGGCCTCGGCACACCGCGGCAGCGGCATGCTGCTGCGGCGTACCTGCAAGCGTTCGTCGAAGACATGGTCGCGTCCGGGTTCGTGGCGCGCGCGATCGAGCGACACGGCGTGCAGGGGCTTTCGGCACTGACGTGAGCATCCCGTCATCGCCGCACGGGGCGTGAGAAGCGACGTCTGACAGCCGGTCGAGCCAAGGTGCTATTTTTCGAGCAGCGCCCGATCGTCGGTCGGTCCGTTCCTGCTCCTCTTCCCTCCCCGCGTGACCCTCCTTTCCGTATCGAACGTCGGCGTCTCCTTCGGCGCGACTGAACTGTTCAAGGACATCACCTTCACCGTCGCCGATGGCGAGCGGTGGGGCATCATCGGCCGCAACGGCGCCGGCAAGACGTCCATCTTCAACATCATCACCGGCGATCTGCAGCCCAACGTCGGGAGCGTCGCGCGCAAGCCGGGACTCCGCCACGCGCTGCTCGATCAGCACCGCGCCTTCGAGGGCGCGACCACGGTGTGGCAGGCGGGCGCCGCCGCATGGCGCGACGTCATCGCGCTCGAGCACCGCATCGCCGAGCAGGCCATCGAGCTGGGCGAACTGGGGGAGAAGGTCACCGACGACTTCCTCGAACGGTTCGGCCGCGACCAGGAACGGTTCGCCGACATGGGCGGCTACGAATACCACGCCCGTGTGGACGCCGTGCTGCAGGGACTCGGCTTCGATGCCGAGGAATCGAAGACGCGGCTCGTCTCCACGCTCTCGGGCGGCGAGCGCGGGCGCGTGGGCCTGGCGGCGCAGCTCATCGCGCCCGCCGACCTGCTGCTGCTCGACGAACCCACCAACCACCTCGACCTCGATACCACGACCTGGCTGCAGGACTGGCTCAACGAAGCCGACGAGACGGTGATCGTCGTGTCGCACGATCGCGCGTTCATGGACGCCATCTGCACGAACATCCTGCACGTCGAGGCGAAGAGCAGCGAGTCGTACAAGGGGAACTACAGCCAATTCGTGCCGCAGCGCGCCGAGCGACGTCTCACGCGCGAGCGCGAGATGGAGAAGCAGCGCGCGTATGTGAAGAAGGAAGAAGAGTACATCCGCCGGAACCTCGCGGGTGTGAACTCGTTCCAGGCCAAGGGCAAGCGCAAGCGGCTCGAACGGCTGCCGCGCCTCGCGCCGCCTCCCGGTGATCCGGCGGCGATGTCGCTCCAGTTCGAGGTCGCCGAACGCGGCGGCGATCAGGTGATCGACATCAAGGATCTGCGCGTGGAGGTGCCGGGCCGCGTGCTCGTCGACGATTTCACCGCCGTGCTGCGACGCAACGACTTCGTCGCCCTCGTCGGCCCCAACGGCGCGGGCAAGTCCTCGTTCATCTCCACCATCCTCGGTGACCGCGCGCCGGCGCACGGCGATGTGCGCATCGGCGGCTCCATCACGCCGGCGTACTTCCGCCAGGACTTGTCGGACCTCCCGCTCCGCATGTCGATGTATGACGCGATCCAGGAGCGTCGCCCGACGTGGAGCCGCGGCTCCGTGCAGAACCACCTCGGCGCGTTCGGCTTCAGCGGCGACGAGGTGCTCCGCGAGATCAGCTCACTGAGCGGCGGCGAACGCGCGCGCATGGCGCTCGCGCTGATGACACTGGCGAAAGCGAATCTGCTCGTGCTCGACGAGCCGACGAACCACCTCGACGTCGAGAACATCGAAGTGCTCGAGGACGCGCTCGACGAGTACGAGGGCACGGTGCTGCTCGTGAGTCACGACCGCGCCTTCCTGCGCGAGGTCGCCACGCGGGTGTGGTCGTTCGACGGCACGCGGCTCGTGGACTTCGACGGCCCGTTCGTGGAGTGGGAAGAGGATCGCGCGCGCCGGGCCGCCGGCGCGCGCTGAGGGAGTTCAGATCTGAAGCGCCTGCACGTTCGGGACTTCATCGAGCAAGTGCGCGGCCTCACGGGCAGTGTGTACGATAGCAGATCCTACTAGATGATGAGGTGATAGAATGTCATCGGAGAAGACTCCTCGTTCGCGCCGTGCGTTTGTGGCAGACCTCGGCCGTGCCGCGACGGCGGTCGCCCTCTCGACCAGTCTCACGCCGGGCGTCCTGACCGCCGCCGCGGCCGGGTCCGATGTTTCGCACGCGTCACCGGGAGACTGGGACCTCTCGTGGATACCACGTCTCGCCACGGCGACCGACAAGGCGATCTTCGACTGGCCAACGCTCGGCGACCCCGCAGATCCCATCCTGCTCGAGCTGGCAGACCGGTATCTGGACAACTGCGCGACCGCCTATGGCTCGCAGCGTTACGAAGTGCGCGTCGTTCTCAATATCCGCACCCAGGCCGTGCCCGCGGCGCTGACCGACGAACTTTGGGCAGGTTTTCGACTTGGCGCCGAGTATGGAGTCAAGGATCCGAACACGTCGCAACCGGCGGAACTCAATCCGTTCCTGCATCGCGCCCCGAGCCCTGCCCCGGGGATCGAATTGCCGACGCTCGCCGACATGCTGAAGCGCGGTGCGATCGTGCTGGTATGCGACTTTGCTCTGACGAACTTGTCGAAGCGACTGGCCGGCAAGGTCGGAGCGACACCGGATGCGGTGCACTCGGCGCTGCGTGCGGGATTGGTACCCGGGGCGTTCGCAGTCCCATCGGGGATCTTCGGACTCGCGCGGGCCCAGAATGCGGGGTGTGGGCTCGTCCGTATCTGAAAGAAGCTGCCGACCGCACGGCCTGCACTCCGCCCGTTGATGATTTCGGGCGTTGCGGACGACGACTGGTTCCGCCTCGTGCCGGCGAAGCGTAGTTTCTCTCCGCCACCCCAACGTCGCCGCCGTCAACCAGCGCCATCCATATGGACATCCTGGCCATACTGAACGCCGCACTCCTCGGCCGATACGCCATCGAAGGCGAGATCGGTGCCGGCGGCATGGCCTCCGTCTATCTCGCGCGCGACCTCCGCCACGATCGCCGCGTCGCCATCAAGGTGATGAAGCCGGAACTCGGCGCGATGCTCGGCGCCGAGCGGTTCCTCTCGGAGATCCGGGTCACGGCCAATCTGCAGCATCCGAACCTGCTGCCGCTGTTCGACTCGGGTGAGGCCGGCGGACTCCTGTATTACGTGATGCCGTTCATCGCCGGCGAGACGCTGCGGGCCCGGCTGTCGCGTGAGAAACAACTCCCGGTGGACGAAGCCGTGCGCATCGCCAAGGCCGTCGCGAGCGCCGTAGACTACGCGCACCGGAACGGCGTGATCCATCGCGACCTCAAGCCCGAGAACATCCTGCTGCACGAGGGGCAACCCGTCGTGGCCGACTTCGGTATCGCACGCGCCGTCAGCACCGCGGGCGGGAGCCGCATCACCTCCACCGGCCTTTCCTTAGGTACGCCGCAGTACATGGCGCCCGAGCAGGCCGCCGGCGATCGCGACATCGACGGACGCGCCGACATCTATTCACTCGGCGCG
>CAIRBD010000365.1 GCA_903876745.1 uncultured Gemmatimonadota bacterium | reverse complement strand
CCTCGGCGGTCACGAACAGCAATACCGCGACCTGCTACTCGCTCAGCGCGAACCGGCGATCCTCGTCCGCGGCCTCGGCGGCCGAGTCCAGCACGCGCTTGGACCCCACCGGCTCGAACTTCGCCTGGAAGAAGCGCAGGTACTCCGGTTCGTACGTGAAGGTCAGCCCGTGCACCTTGTCGCGATCCTCGAACAGCGCCACCACGCTCTCGATCACCACGTCCATGTGGGCCTGCGTGTACACGCGCCGCGGGATGGTGAGCCGCACCAGCTCGAGCTTCGGATAGCGGTTCTCCCCCGTCTTGGCGTCGCGCCCGGCGCTCACCGCGCCGCGTTCCATCGCCCGCACCCCGCTCTCCACGTACAGCGCCGCCGCCAGTGCCTGCGCGGGGAACTGGTCGCGCGGGATGTGCGGCAGCATCGCCGCCGCGTCGAGGAACACCGCGTGACCGCCGATGGGCTGCACGATCGGCACGCCTGCTTCCATCAACGCCTCGCCCAGGTAGTACACCTGCCCGATGCGGCTGCGGATGTACTCCTCCTCCACCGACTCACCGATGCCGATGGCCATCGCCTCGAGGTCGCGCCCGGCGAGGCCACCGTAGGTGTGCAGCCCCTCGTAGACCACGACGAGGTTCTGCGCGAGCGCGGCCAGCTTCGGATCGCGCAGTCCCAGCCAGCCGCCGATGTTCACCAGCGAGTCCTTCTTCCCCGACATCGTCGCGCCGTCGGTGTAGTCGCACATCATCTTCAGGATCTCGGCCACCGTACGGTCGCGCATCCCCTGCTCGCGCTGCTGCACGAACCAGGCGTTCTCCACGGCGCGCGTGGCGTCGAGCATCACCTTGATGCCGCGGGCGTGGCAGTACTCACTCACCGCCTTGATGTTGGCCATGCTCACCGGCTGGCCGCCGGCGAGGTTCACGGTGACGGCGAGGCAGACGTACGGCACCCTGTCGGCACCGACTTCCTGCACGAGCGCGTCGAGCTTCTTGAGGTCGATGTCGCCCTTGAACGGATGCGTCGAGGCCGGGTCGTGCGCCTCGTCGATGATCACGTCGTGGAACGTCGCGCCGGCGAGTTCCTGGTGCAGGCGCGTCGTGGTGAAATACATGTTGCCGGGCACATGATCGCCCGGTTTGATCATCAGCTTCGAGAGCAGATGCTCAGCACCACGTCCCTGGTGCGTGGGGATCAGTTCCTCGTAGCCGTAGTACTGCCGCACGGCCTTCTCGAGGTTGTAGTAGTTGCGCGAGCCGGCGTAGGCCTCGTCGCCCATCATCATCCCCGCCCACTGGCGGTCGCTCATCGCGCTCGTGCCCGAGTCGGTGAGCAGGTCGATGTAGACGTCCTCGGACTTGATGAGGAAGGTGTTGAACCCGGCGTCGCGGATGTGACGCTCGCGTTCGGCGCGGGTGGTCATGCGGATCGGCTCGACGACCTTGATCTTCCAAGGTTCGGCCCAGCTGCGTTGGCGCATCGTATGGTTTCTCCGGGCGCGCATCACGCGACGCCTGATGGGGTTAGCGACCTGAAAGATCGCCGCCCCCGGCCCCTGGCCGGAGTCAGGGAGTAACCATCACGGTGTAGGGGAAGGTCCTTAGGTGTGGCGAAGCATGATGCTCGTGGTGGAGAGCGCGGCGGCGAAGAGCAACACGCCCACGGCGGCCCACGCCGCGTTGAACGCCACGCCTCCGAACAGGAATGTCGGCTCGAGCAGCACGCCGAGGGCATACGGCATGGCGATCTTCGCGAAGGCCGTTCCCGCGAACGCCGCGGCGAAACTGGCGCCGGCGAGCGCCGCGGCCGTGCCCTTCGCCCCGTAGGGAGAGCGCACGGTCACCACCGCCGAGAGGAACGCGAAGAGGGCGGCATTGGCCAGCAGAGGGAAGGCGGCGCAGAGCATCGAGAACGCCTGGTCGGCATCCGGCGCCGGTGCGCACAGCTGGACGGCTCCCCGCCCGCGCAGGTAGTCACACGACATCGGGATGGGGTAGACCAGCGCGACCTTGCGCAGACTCACTTCGTACCGAAGGCCTTCGTCGGTGACCGCTCTCCCCCACGGCCCCCAGAGCGCAACGACGAGCAACAACGCGGCGACGAAGCAGGCACCGCTGACGAGCTTGGGACGCATTCGGGCACCGGGGTGGGGGTGAGCCAAGATGGCCGCGCGACGCGTGCAGGTCCAGTGACCCCCCCACTCCCACTCCCCTCCCACTCCCACTCCTCCTCGCCCCGTCGCTCCTTGCCCTCCCACTGCCGTTCCGTGCCGCTACCTTATACGAGTTGCTTTCCGCCACTTTCACGGCGGCTCCACGTCCCCAGCCTTCCCGACGCATGGCCACCTCGACCAAGGCGCGCCGCGCCACGCACGGTCTCTCCCGCGAGCAGCTCGTCGCGGCATATCGCACGATGCTCCTGTCGCGCCGTCTCGACGACAAGGAGATCCAGCTCAAGCGCCAGAACAAGATCTTCTTCCAGATCTCCGGGGCCGGTCACGAGGCGGTGCTGACCGCGGCCGGCATGGTGCTCAAGCCGGGCTACGACTGGTATTATCTCTACTACCGCGACCGCGCGCTCTGCCTGCAGCTGGGCATGACCGCCGCCGAGATGCTGTACTCGGCCGTCGGCGCCGCGATCGACCCCAACTCCGGCGGCCGGCAGATGCCGAGCCATTGGGGGCACAAGGGGCTCAACATCGTCTCCACCTCGTCGCCGACGGGAACGCAGTTCCTGCAGGCGGTCGGTGCGGCCGAGGCGACGTTGCGTGCCAAGCAGATCGGTGTCGCCGACGCGTCGTTCAAGGGCGACGAGGTGATTCTCTGCACGACGGGCGACGGCACGACGAGCCAGGGCGAGTTCTGGGAGTCGCTGAACACCGCGTCGAACCTCAAGCTCCCCGTGGTCTACATCGTGGAGGACAACGGCTACGCCATCAGCGTGCCCGTGGAAGTCGGCACCACGGGCGGCTCGATCAGCGCGCTCGTGAAGGACTTCCCCGACCTGTACGTGCAGCAGGTGGACGGCTGCGATCTGATCGCGAGTTACGATGCGATGCAGAAGGCCGTGCAGTATGCCCGCGACCGGAAGGGACCGGCGCTGGTGCACGCCAAGGTGATCCGGCCGTATTCGCATTCGTTGTCGGACGACGAAGTGATGTACCGTCCGAAGGAGGAGCGTGAGGCCGACGCCGCGCGCGACCCCATCACGAATTTCCCGAATTGGCTCGTCGACGAGGGCTACGCCACCGAGGCGGAGATCGCGAAGGTCGCCGAGAGCGTGGACGCGGAGATCCTCGCGGCGACGGACGACGCGCTGGAACAGCCGCAGCCCGACGAGAGCACGGTCTACTTCGGCGTGTACTCGCCCGACGTCGACCCGACGAGCGAGCAGTTCGACACCGAGGACGACCCGCAGTTCGCGGGTGAGCCCACGACGATGGTGGACCTGCTCAACGTCTGCATGAAGGACGAGATGCGGCGCGACGAGAGGATCCTCGTGTTCGGCGAGGATGTGGCCGATGTGTCGCGCGAGGAGCAGCTGGGCAAGGTGAAGGGGAAGGGCGGCGTCTTCAAGGTGACATGGGGGCTGCAGAAGGAGTTCGGCGGCTCGCGCGTGTACAACACGCCGCTCGCCGAGGCGAACATCGTGGGGCGCGCCATCGGGCTCGCAGCGCGCGGGTTCAAGCCGGTGGTCGAGGTGCAGTTCTTCGACTACATCTGGACGGCGTACATGCAGATCCGCGACGAACTCGCGACGATGCGCTGGCGCTCGAACAACCTGTTCACGGCGCCGGTGGTGATCCGCACGACGTACGGCGGCTACATCCGCGGCGGTATCTACCACTCGCAGACGGGCGCCAGCCTGTTCACGCACTGCCCCGGCCTGCGCGTCGTCTGCCCGAGCAACGCGCTCGACGCGAACGGCCTGCTGCGCACGGCCATCCGCTGCGACGACCCGGTGATCTTCCTCGAGCACAAGCATCTGTACCGCCAGACGTACAACAAGGGGCAGTATCCGGGCCCGAACTTCATGATCCCGTTCGGCAAGGCGAAGATCGTGCACGAAGGGACCGACGTGACGGTCGTGACGTACGGCGCCACCGTGCAGCGCGCACTCGTGGCGGCGCGCGAAGTGGCCGAACGCGGCCTCAGCGTGGAAGTGATCGACCTGCGCACGCTGAGCCCGTGGGACCGTGAGACGGTGATGGCGAGCGTGAAGAAGACGAGCCGCGTGATCGTCGCCTACGAGGACTCGCTCTCGTGGGGATACGGGGCGGAGATCGCGGCCGCCATCTCGGACGAGTGTTTCGCGTGGCTCGACGCGCCGGTGAAGCGCGTCGCGAGCGCCGATACGTTCGTGGGCTACGCGCCGCGGCTCGAGGACGCGATCCTGCCGCAGGTGAGCACGTTCGTGAAGGCGTACGAGGAGATCGCGGGGTACTGATCCACCCCCACCCCGGAGCGACGATGCGCCGCTCACTGTTCGTCGTCGCTCTCGTGACGCTCGCGTGCCGCGGGCTG
>CAIRBD010000364.1 GCA_903876745.1 uncultured Gemmatimonadota bacterium | reverse complement strand
CGCCTCCAAGGCCGCCGCGTTCGCCTCCGAACACGGGGTGCGTCATGCCGCCACGCCGGCCGATGCCGCACGCGGTGCCGACGTCGTCATCACCTGTTTTCCCACGTCGCACGACGTCGTCAGTCTGCTCGACGGTCCCGACGGGCTCATCGCCGGGATGGCGAAGGGGAGCGTGCTACTCGACTGCACCTCGGGCGACCCCGCGAACTCGCGCGCCATCGCGGCGCGGCTCGCGTCGCACGGCATCGCCTTCCTCGACGCGCCGGTGAGCGGTGGCGTGGCCGGCGCCGAGATCGGCACGCTCACCGTGATGGTGGGCGGCGACGAAGCAGTGCTCGCGCGCGTCATGCCGGTGATCGAGGCCTTCGGCGAGAAGATCGTGCACTGTGGCGCCGTGGGCTCCGGCGACGCGCTCAAGGCGGTGAACAACGCGCTCCTCGCGGTCCACATCTGGAGCACGGCCGAAGGGATGGCGACGCTCGCCAAGGCGGGCGTGAAGCCGTCCGTCGCGCTGGACGTGATCAACGCGTCGAGCGGCCGGTCGAACGCGTCGATGAACCTCTTTCCGCAGCGCGTGCTGACGCGCGCCTGGCCGCGCACCTTCCGGCTGGCGCTGCTCGACAAGGACATCGGCATCGCCGCACAGGTGGCGCGCGAGCAGAAGGTGCCGAGTCCGATCATCCAGCTCGCCGCCGAGCTGTTCGCGGCCGCGCACCACGAGCTCGGTGAAGAGGCCGATCACGTGGAAGCGGCGAAGATCGTCGAGCGGCAGGCCGGCGTGGAGATCAAGGGATGAGCAAGGGCATGAACGGCGTCGCGGCGCTCGACGAGATCCGCGCGCGGTTCCCGGCGCTCGCGCGGGAGCACAACGGCCACGCGGTGGCGTACTTCGACGGACCGGGCGGCACGCAGGTGCCCGCCGACGTCGCCGACGCGGTGCGCGATTATCTGCTGCATCACAACGCGAACACGCACTGGGAATACCCGACGAGCCACGAGACCGACGCGATGATCGACGCGTCGCGCGCCGCGCTCGCCGATTTCCTCAACGCGTCGCCGCACGAGATCGTGTTCGGCAGCAACATGACGACACTCACCTTCCATCTGGCGCGCGCGCTCGGCGCGGGATGGGGGCCGGGCGACGAGATCGTCATCACCGACCTCGATCACCACGCGAACCAGGCGCCGTGGGTGCGGCTCGCCAAGGAACGCGGCGTGTCGATCCGTCGCGTGGGCGTGCGGCTGCCGAGTGCCCAGCTCGACTGGAAGAGTCTCGAGCAGGCCATCACGCCGCGCACGAAACTCGTCGCCATCGGCGCCGGTTCCAACGCGGTGGGGACGATCAATGACGTGGCCGCCGCGACGCGCCTTGCGCACGACGCCGGCGCGCTGAGCTTCGTGGACGCCGTGCACTACGCACCGCATGCGCTCGTGGATGTTCGCGCCATCGACTGCGACTTCCTGGCCTGCAGCGCGTACAAGTTCTACGGTCCGCACATCGGCGTGCTCTACGGCCGCCACGCGCTGCTCGAGTCGGTGGACGTGCCGCGTCTGCAGCCCGCGCCCAGCTATGCGCCCGACCGCATCGAGACGGGCACGCTGAATCATGAAGGGATCGTGGGCGCCGGGGCGGCGGTGGATTTCTTCGCGTCACTCGCCCTCGACGGCGGGACCCGCCGCGAACGCCTCGAGCGCGTGTTCGGCACGCTGCACCACCGCGCGCAGGCGCAGCTCGAGCGGATGTGGGACGGCCTCGGCGCCATCCCCGGCGTCACGCGGTACGGACCGACCCCCGACCAGCCGCGCACGCCGACCGTGTCGTTCACGCTCGCTGGACACAACTCGACGGCGGTGGCGCGCTACCTCGCCGACCGCGGCGTGTTCGTGTCGAACGGTGATTTCTATGCCACGACGATCGTCGAGTTGCTCGGCCACGGTCCCGACGGCGTCGTGCGAGCCGGCGCGGCGTGCTATACGAGCGGGGACGAGGTCGAGCGGCTCATCGCCGCCGTGGCGGAGATGAGCGCCGAGGCCTAGTTGATCTTGCCGCTCGCTTTCGCGGGCACCGTGAAGCTCTTCTTCCGCGACACGGTCGTCTTCTCGAGCGCGCCGAGAAAGGGTTCGTACTTCGACCCCGGGCTCCACAGCACCCAGCCGTCGAAGCCCGCGTCGTACACGGCGCGCTTCTGCTCGCGGATCTCGGCCGCCGTGTACGGCGGCTGACCGAGCGAGAACGCCTGCAGCCACGGGCGCACGTGCTCACCCGTGATGCCGAGCTTGAGGTTCCGCTCGTGCGCCTTCTCGATGGCGATGTTCACCGTCTTGTATGGCTCGGCGTTCGGGCGCGCGATGCCGAACGAACCGGGCGGATAGTGCGACGGGTAGGTCATCGGCAACAGTACGTCGGTGACCGGCGCGAGCATCTCCCAGCTCTGTCCCACCTCGAGCGCGCCCGGGACCGTCGTGACGAGCCCGAAGATGTCGGCGGTGGTGCGCACGCCGAGCTTGGCGAGCCGGGCGCGGGCCATCTTCAGGTACTCGGCGAGTGCCTGCCCCTTCTCGGCGAGCGCGCCCGTATGTCCCGGGAACACCTGCGGCGGCAGCGACTTGTACGGTTCGGGAAAACGGATGTAGTCGAACTGTACTTCGCCGAAGCCCAGTCGCACCGCCTCCTCGGCCACGCGGATGTTGTACTCCCAGAGTTCGTGATTGTAGGGATTCACCCACGCGAGCCCCTTTTTGTCGCGCCACACCGAGTTGTCCTGCTTGCGGATGGTCCACTCGGGATTCATGCGCGCCGTCACCGAATCCTTGAACACGACGATCCGCGCCACGGCCAGGATGTGGTGGGCGCGGAGCGTGTCGAGCAGCGCTTTGACGTTGGGGATCACTCCCGACTTGCCCGCGTTGCGGGTGAGCATCGGGTCGGCGGTGGGCAGGTTCAGGCCGAACTCGTCCTTCACGTCGATGATGAGCGCGTTCACCTCGGTCGAGTCGGCGATGGCGATGAGTTGGCGCATCCGTTTCGCGCTCTGGGCAGCGAAGCGGTTCACGTACAGGCCGCGCACGATGGCCGTGTCGGCGGAGGGCACGGCCACGGCGGGCGCGGCGGCGGGTTTCGCGGGGGCCTGCGCAAAAGCGGGGGCCGCGAGGAGCAGG
>CAIRBD010000363.1 GCA_903876745.1 uncultured Gemmatimonadota bacterium | reverse complement strand
GTTGTCCTTTTTCCCCGGCGGCCAGATGCCGGCGACGTATCCCTGATACATCGCCACCTGCGGTTCGTTGATGGTGCACCACCAGCGCACGTGCGGGCCGAGTCGTTTGGCGGCCTCTGCGGCGAAGCGCCCGAAGCGCGCCGGGAAATCGGCGGCCGTGAGTCCGCCACGATCGGCGAGCCAGGTGGGGAGCGTGAAGTGCAGCAGCGTCACGACGGGTTCCTGCCCCGCAGCGCGCAACTGCGTCAGTTCATCGGCGTAGTGCGCCCACGCGCTCTCGTCCCATACGCCTTCCGTGGGCTCGAGTCGGCTCCACTCCACCGAGAAGCGGTACGCGTTGGCGCCGAGTTCGCGCATCAGCGCGATGTCGTCGGGGATCTTGTCCCAATGACCCGCCGTCACACCGCTCGTATCGCCGTGCGCGATCGTCCCGGGCAGCCGCTCGAAGCGCGCCCAGTCGTTGTGCGCGTTGCCCCCTTCCACCTGATGCGCCGCGGTGGCCGTGCCCCACAGGAAACCCTTGGGCCACGCCACCGTGAACGCGGCGCGTGATTCGGCACCCATCACAGGCGTCGGATGCAACCGCTGGAAGTACACGCACGCCGCCGCGTACCCCACGGCGAGCACGCCCAACCCCGCCGCGCCGCGACGCGTCCACCGCACTTTACATCTTCCCCGAGACGAGCTCCTTCGCCACGCGTTCCGCGTGGTACACCGCCGTCAGCGCCGCCTGGATGGCGCGCACGTCCACCATCACGTTGCGTCCACGCTCGGGCAGATAGATGTAGTCGCGCACCAGGGCGTTGATATTTCGGTCGAAGTTCAACCCGACCAGCCGCAGGTCCTTCGTCACCGCTGGCGAGCCCGAGTTGCCGCCGTAGCTGTCGGCGGTGGAGATGAAGTTGAGCGGCGTGCCCAGGTCGAGCCCGACGGGCGGTGTGCGCCAGCGGTTCGGCAGCTCCCAGTCGCTGGCCTGTCCGTGGCTGCGGTTCCGGTCGTACACGCCGTAGAACGTCGTGAACGGCGCGGCCAGCGTGCCGTTGTATTCGTACCCCTGCACCACGCCGTCCGCGATACGCGGCGATGACGAGCCGTCGGGCGGGATCATCGGGCCGTACACGTCGAATCGCGCGCGGCCGATCTGTGCGGAGAGCGCGTTCTCCTCGGCGGCGATGCGCGCCTGCTCCGCCTCGAACGTCAGCACGCTCGGCATCACGGCATCCATCAGCTTCATCGCCGGGTCGGCGGCGAGTTCGCCGGCCGCGGCGCGGCGCACGCCGGCGGTGTCACCGAGCGCGGTGGCGGCGAGCATCGCGTCGGCCGCCTTCTCCGGCGTCGCGCCACCGAGTGCCGCGCGCGTGAACGCGTGATTGGCGCCGTACGACCGCGCGATGTCGTCGAGCGCGAGCGCGAGGAAACGCCGTTCGAGGTCACGCGGCAGTGCACGCACGCGCCCGAGCCGCTGGCGGAACCCGGCGGCCGAATCGGCCGGGCCGTGCTGCGCCCGCCACGCCCAGTACGCCGACTGCAGCGTGGCGCTTCCGGCCGACGTGCTCGTCATCTGCGAGAACGCGGCCAGCGCGGTGTTCGACTTGTTGCGCTGCACCTGCAGCTCGGTCATGCGGGCGAACAACTTGCTGTACAGCGCCTTGAGCCGCGGGTTCGCATCGATGGCCTCGGCGAGTTTCTTCTCGATGTCGGCGCGGCGCCCCATGATCGCGGGGTCGCGCAGTCCGTCGAGACGCCCGGGGATCGGCTTCCAACTGTTCGACAGCGAGAGCATCGTCACGAGCGCGTCGCGCTTGGCGTCATCGTCCTTGCTCCCTTCGCGGAACGCTTTGATCGCCGCGATGCGCGACGCGAGGAACCGCTCCTGCGTGGGCAGCGCCACATCGCGCTGGAACTCGAGCTGGCTGATGGTGGTGAGCCGGCGCGTCGCGCCCGGATTGCCGATGACGAATACCGCGTCGCCGGCCTTCACGCCGTCCACGCCGCCCCAGGCGAAGTGCGCGGGACTCGACACGGGCTTGCCGTCGGCCCCGTAGGCGCGCATCACGGCAAAGTCGAGCGCGTACCGCGGATACGTGAAGTTGTCCCAGTCGCCGCCGAGGTTCGCGACGCCGAGTTCCACGGCGACCACCAGCCGGATATCGGTGTAGCGTCGGAAGACGTAGGCCGACGTACGGGCGCCGTTGTAGAGCGCCACGACCTGCACCATGATCGAGTCGCCGGGCGTGGCGTACTGCGCTTTGAGCCGCGCCTGCGCGGCAGTGGTCGCCGTGCGCCGCGCTTCGTCGCGCGCCGGTCCCTCGGCGGCGGCGTCCATCGCCTTGTTCACGTCGTCGCTCACGTCCACCGCCGCGAGCAGCTGGTCGGCGATCATGTTCGGCATCCGCCGCTCGTCGGCCGTGGTCGGGGCGACGAAACCCGAGTCGAGCAGGTTCTCGCCCTTGCGACTCATCGTGTTCACCGTGCCACGCACGCAGTGGTGGTTGGTGATGATCAACCCGTCCTTCGACACGAACGCCGCCGAACAGCCGGGGATGCGCAGCGCGGCGAGGCGGGCGCGGTTGAACCACGCCGAGTCGGCCTTGAAACCGTACGTGGTGGAGAAATACTCGGAGGGCGCGTACTCGAAGGTCCACATGCGGCCAAGGTCGAAACGGCCGGACGGGGCGGCGTCAGAGGCAGGACGCTGGGCGACGAGGGCTGCCGGCAGGAGCGCGGCGGCGCAGAGAGCGCGGAGAAGGCGCATGGATGGGACCCGGTGAGGCCGGGCGACCGTTGCCCGGCGGTGTAGAATTGTAACATGGAGATGTCCCGGCACGGTGGTGACCCGCACAAGTACATCATCGCCTTCGCCGTCACGATGGCGTCGCTGCTGCAGGTCATCGACTCGTCCATCGTGAACGTCGCCCTCCCCGACATGATGGGGAACCTCGGCGCGTCGCTCGACGAGATCGCCTGGGTCTCCACCGGTTACATCCTCGCGTCGGTGATCATCATCCCGCTCACCGGCTGGCTCGGGTCGTACTTCGGACGCAAGCGCTACTTCGTCGTGTCGGTGCTCGTGTTCACAGCTGCGAGCTTCATGTGCGGCGCCTCGCACTCGCTGGGCGCGCTCATCTTCTGGCGCGTCGTGCAGGGGATCGGCGGCGGCGCACTCATGACCACCTCGCAGGTCGTGCTGCTCGAAGCCTTCCCGCCCGAAGAGGCGGGCATGGCGATGGCGCTCTTCGGCCTCGGCGTGATGGTGGGCCCGACCATCGGCCCCACACTCGGCGGGTGGATCACGGACAACTACAACTGGCCGTGGATCTTCTACATCAACGTGCCACTCGGCCTCATCGCGGCGTTCATGATCGGGGAGTACGTGCACGACTCACCGCACCATCGCCGGGCGCCGAGCGTGGACTACGCGGGCATCGCGCTGCTGATCGTGTGCGTGTCGTCGCTCCAGTACCTGCTCGAGCATGGCCAGCGGGAGGATTGGTTCGATTCACGGTTGATGATCGCGCTCGCCATCACGAGTGTGGCCGGCGGCGTGGCGCTCGTGTGGCGCGAGCTCACGACCGAACATCCCGTGATCGATTTCCGCGTGCTCAAGCACCGCCAGATGTGGGTGGGCACGATCCTCGGCATCGTCATGGGGATGGGGCTGTTCGCGTCGGTGTTCACGCTGCCGGTGTTCCTGCAGGGGAACCTGCGGATGACCGCCCAGCAGACGGGCATCGTCCTCCTCCCCGGCGCCGCGGCGACGGCGGTCTCGATGGTCATCTCCGGCAAGCTGAACGCGCGCTACGACCCGCGCGCGCTCGTCGCCACGGGCGCGCTGCTGTTCGTGGGCGCGATGTGGCAGCTCTCGCTCATCACCGGCGACAGCTCGGGAGCCAG
>CAIRBD010000362.1 GCA_903876745.1 uncultured Gemmatimonadota bacterium | reverse complement strand
GCGCGCGAGCGCGGCGAGCCCCCACCACTGGCCGTCGGTGAGCGTGCGCGGCACGTCGTCGGCCACGGCGAGCGTGCCGAGGATGTCGCCCTGCGCGGTGACGAGCGGGATGCCGGCGTAGAATCGCAGGTTGGGCGCGCCGGTCACCTGCGCGGCGCGCGCGAAGCGCGGATCGGCGCGGAGATCTTCGACGACGAGCGGGAGCGTCGATGCGCACGCGGCGCGATCGAACGGGAGCGCCGGGCCGGGCGTCTCGACGCGAAGGCCGTATTGCGCGACACACCACACGGCGTCGCCGGCGACGCGCGTGACGAGCGCGATGGGCACGCGGCAGAGTTCGGACGCGATGATGGTGAGGTCATCGAGTGCGGAGGTATCGACGCGTCGTACTGAGGGGTCGATGCGACGAGGCGCGGTCCACTCGGGAATGCGGTGTGCTGCGTCGTTTCGCATGCGACGGCATCCTGTGAAAGGTCCGATCAGGCATGCGGCACCACGCTTGGCGCACACGTCTACTTAACTATTTCGTCACCTCGGCGGCGGACATCCATAGGACCGTACCGCGCGAGGCGGTTACTGTCTGAAATCGGGTGCGCGTCCTGCGCGAACGCGCTCAGCGCGGCGCCTTCTTTCCGGCGGCCGTCGCGTACGCCACATCGGGGGGCGGATCGCCGTTGGGCCAGTCGCGCGCTTTGTCGGCGAAATCGGGGCGCGGCTGCGCCGCGAGGTAGCCCGCGATGTCGAACGCCGTCTGATCGGTGAGCGTGCGCGGCGTGTCGAAGGGCATGTTGCGACGCATGAACGCCGCCATCACACGCACGCGCGCCATCCCCGAGCCGATGTTGAACGAATGCTCGCCCCAGAGGGGTGCGCCGGAGAGCGCTGGGGTGGCGGCTTTGATCCCCTCGCCGTTCGGGCCGTGGCAGCGTGCGCACGCAGACACGTACGCCACGCGGCCGCGCGCCGTGTCGGGAACGAGCGGCGCGAGCGAGTCGATGCCGCTGCCATAGTCGCGACGTCCCGACACCACGCCTTTCGAGAGCCACGACATGTAGGCGACGATGTCGCGCATGTCGTCGCTCTCGAACGCGAGGGCCGTGCCGTTGAGACTGCGGCGGATGCAGTCGTTGATGCGATTCTCGAGGCGGGCGACCTTGCCCGAGCGCGACCGGTACTGGGGGAATCGGCCGAACACGCCCACCCACGGCATGGCGAAGGCGCGCGTGCCGTCATCGAGGTGGCAGCTCACGCAGCGCAGCGTGCTGCCCACGTTGTGGGGCAGCGAGTCGGGCGTGTCGCGCAGGATGGCGCGGCCGCGGCGCACGGCGCGCGAGACGGGATCGTCGCGCAGTGTGGAGTCGCCGGGGGTGCGCAGCAGTTCGATCGCCGCGCCCGTGGATGCGGCGGGCGCCGAGCGGCCGTCGACGCACGCGGCGGTTGAGCACGCGGCGGTGACGGCGAGGAGGAGGAGAGGACGCCAGCGGCGACGCGCCATGCGAGGAGTTTCGTGCGCCGCGCCGCCGAACACAAGTCGGGCGGCGCGCCGCCGCTCAGTACCAGTAGCCGAAGATGATGTCCATCTCGTCGTCCGACGTGAGGCCGAACCGCACGACCTTGTTCGGGTCGCCGTGGTACGTGACCTCGGACGTCAGCCCCTCGCCCGCGTTGAGCACGATGGGCGTGGCGAACGAGACGATGGGCGGGTGCGCCCAGTCGGCGCTCGTGTACACGACCTCGCCGTTGCGCGGCCCGCCGGCGATGCGGATCACGAAGTTCGTGCCGCGGGCGTGCATGTGCGACGTGAGCGTGACGACGCGCGTGACCGCCGTGAATTTGAACGTCTTGGTGATGGTGGTGTCGCGACCCTTGGGGAGGGTGAGGTCGGTGTTGCCGAGGTTGAGTGTCTGCGCCTCGTACTGCACCTGGGCCTTGGGGATGGCGTACAGATTCGCCTCGGCCTCTCCGACGATGTCCTGCTGCCCCGCGTTCACGTAGTGCGAGTTGAGGTCGAGCGCCGTACCGGCGGCCACCTTGAGCGCGACGCCGGCGGGGAAGGTGTAGTCGCTCGCCGCCGCCTGCGTGCCGGCGAAGAAGATGTGGTACCCCATCGCGATGAGGGTCGTCAGCTCGGTGCCGCCGCTCACGTCGCGCAGGTCGCGCACCGAATCCTTGGGCGGCAGTGCCGCCGCGGGAATCGTCGGCGCGAACGAATAGAGCACGAAGTGGTGGCTCCCGGGACGCATGTGCGTCTGGATGCGATTGACATACACGTCCTGCGTGTTGCCGATGGCCCGATAGACGAAGATCTCGCGTTCGAACGCGTTCTTCACCGTGAAGGGCGCCAGTTTCACCTGATATCCGCCCGTGGGCGCCGCGAGCGGCGTGTACGGCACGTTCTGGAGGGGCGTCGTGCCGGCGAGGAGCGTGGGGTCGATGTCGTCGCTCGTGTTGCTCGCGCCGTTCTCGATCCAGGTGCGCACGAAGCTGAGCTGATCGACGGAGAGCGGCTGCCCGGTGGAGGGCATCGCGGCACCGTAGTCGCGCGTGTGATGGCCGGCGATGAACCCGTTGAGTTTGTGCCAGAGGAGGCTCGAGTCGGGGCGTCCCGGCACGACGAGGCGCAGGCCGTCGGCGCGCGCGTTGGTGTTGGCGGGGATGCGGTTCACGAGCTGCGCGTACGCATCGGCGCCGGAGAGGATGAGTCCCGAGCCGCCGGTGTTCCCCTGCGCGTGGCAGGCCGAGAACGCGCAGCTCTTCACGAGCACCTGCGCCTGGAGCCGCGCGAAGCTCGTGGATGCGACGGTACTCGACGCCGCGCGATCGGTGACGGCGCCGCCTCCGCCGCACGCGGCGGTGAGCACGGCGACGGTGCACCACGTGCGGACGAACGCGCCGGGCCGCGACGTCACCATGCGCGCGGGGCGGCGATGGTCGTGGCGGGCCCCACGAGCGCGGGCGTCTGGTCGTACCTCAACTGATGCAGCATCACGGTCGACTCCCTGATCAGACTGGCATACGACGCGCGGCGCCGCGCCGCGTGCCGGGCCCGCATCGTCTCGGTCAGGCACCAGGTGAAGGCGCCGAAACTCATCGTGCCCACCCGATGTTCCTGCGCACGCTCTCCTTCCTGGCACGCTTCGAGCAATACGGGGAGATACGGCCCGGCGTGTCCGAGCCGCTCGCGCACGGCATCGTAGCGGGCGTTGGGGAGGGTGCGCAAGGAGAGGGCGCGCCCGAGCCGGTAGGTCGCGCCATCGGTGCCGGCGAACGATGCGCCGTCGGCGGAGCGGGCGAGGGTCGCGTTCGGCTCGGGGTACCGGCGGTCACGCCATCCGGCGGCGGGGCCGCTCCAGCGCATCGCGCGGTGGCGGATGTCGTCGGGCGGAGAGATGCCGCGCACGCGGGCGCCGCCTTCGCGCGTCATGCCGCCGGCGTGGCAGCAATCGAGGATGGCGGTGAACTGCACACCGTACGGCAGTTGGCTGTAGAGGTCGCGGAACTGGTCGTCGATGAACGCGTGCGCCGGGCTCCAGTCGAAGTCCCACGGCACGAGGCACTCGTCGAGATGGTCCACTTCGTCGGTGACGCCGTATGCCGGGAGCTGCGCGCCGTGCCCGGAATAGAAGAAGAGGCGTTCGTCGCCATCGTGGGCGCCGTCGAGCAGCCAGTGCAGGCGTTCCACGAGGCCCGCCGTGGTGGCGCGCGCGTCGTGCAGCAGCCGGATGCCCGACGCCGGGATGCCGCGCTCCTGCAGCACCTCGCTCATGCGGTAGGTGTCGTTGATGCAGCCGGCGAGGCGATTGGCAGGGTCGGGGTATTCGTTGATCCCCACGAGGAGCGCGCGGTGCGTGGGGCGGCGCAGCGCGCGCTGCGCGAGGGCGTCACGGCGCAGCATGCCGCGCGAGGGCGCCGGCGCGGCGACGGCGCGCCAGAGCGACTCTCGCACGTTCGGGTGCGCGAGGTACGCCGCTGCGTCGTGGTTCAGTGCGTCGTCGGGCGCGTCGAACGGAACCATCACCTGTTCGAAGTTCGGCGCACTGAGCGCGAGCGGCGCCGTGAACGCGTGGTCCTCGGGGTTATACAGGTGGTACCAGCGCGCGGCGCGCGCGAGCGGCGCGATGCGTCCGCCGAACACCGCACGCACGAAGGGCGCGCCGATCTGTGATCCGAACGTGACGATGGTGCGTCCCTCGGCCGTCGGCGGTTCGTGCACGAGCGCGTCATACGTGAGGAGCGAGCCGAGCGAATGCGCGAGGATGAGCTGGTAGTCGCCCGCCCGCACGCGTTCGAGGAGCCGTTTGGTGGCGCGCCGGCGCAGCGGCGCCTCGGTGGCCCACTGGGCGACCATCCCCGCCGACCAGCGCACCGTGGCGGGGAGGTCGAGGAGGCCGCGGCCGGGGTGCGCCAGATCGCCGAGGGCGGCCGAGAGTCCGCTCCCCAGCAGGCGAGTGAAGGCCGCGGCGAACGTGGCGGCATTGAGCGGTGCATGGTCGAACAGGTCGTCGAAGCCGAGAAACTCGAGCTGCACCTCGGCGGCGGCGCGGGGGTCCCACGCGCCGAGTCCGTCGGTGATGGCGCGGGTCCACTTCGGGACGAACTGCGGGTCGGCCTCCTCGTGGCCGACCCCGTGGACGCAGAGGACTCGCAAGGG
>CAIRBD010000361.1 GCA_903876745.1 uncultured Gemmatimonadota bacterium | reverse complement strand
GGCGAGAACGGATGCGCGGTGAAGATCGCGATGTCGGCGTCCTTCCCCACGTCGATCGATCCCGTGTACTTGTCGATGCCCAGCTGCCACGCCGCATTGAGCGTGATCATCTTGAGCGCTTCCTCCTCCGACGTGTCGCCGTAGTGCATCGCCTTGGCCGCGTCCTGATAGAGCCGGCGGGCCCGCTCGTCGCTGTCGGAGTTCACGCTCACCTTCACGCCACGCTCCGCCATCAGCGACGGATTGAACGCGATGGCGTCCCACGCCTCGAGCTTGTAGGCCCACTCATCGGCGAACGTCGACGCGCCGGTGTTCGCCGCGGCGATCTCGTCGGCGATCTTGTAGCCCTCGAGCACGTGCTGCAGCGAGGCGATGCGGAAGCCGAAATCCTTGGCGACCTTGAGCAGCATCATGATCTCGTCGGACCGGTACGAGTGCGCGTGCACGAGCCGCGTGCCGTTGAGCACCTCGACGAGCGGCTCGAGCTGCAGGTCCTTGGCCGGCGGGATCGGCTCGGGTTGCCCCTTCTTCCAGGCCGCCTTCGCTTTGTCGTAGGCCTTCCACGACGCTTCGTACTCGCGGGCGCGAGTGAACGCGTCGCGCAGCAACTCCTCGACGCCCATGCGCGTGTGCGGATAGCGCAACGAGCGGCCGGGCTGCGGCGGGTTGTTCGTCTGCCGCACGTTCTCGCCGAGGGCGAACTTGATGCCCGGGGGCGCCTTCTCGTACTTCATCGAATCCACGGGAAGACCGAAGCGCATCTTCACCGTGAGGTTCTGCCCGCCGATGGTGTTCGCCGAGCCGTGCAGGATGTTCGCAGAGGTCACGCCGCCGGCGAGCTGCCGGTAGAGCGTGAGCCCGTCCTGCCGGAAGGCGTCGCCGATGTTCACGTTCGAGGTGATGGAACTGTTCCCCTCGTTGATCCCCTGCAGCGACGAGTGCGAGTGCGCGTCGATGATGCCGGGCGTGACGAACTTGCCCGTGCCGTCGATGATCTGCGCGCCCGCCGGCACCGCGATATCGGTGCCGATCGCCGCGATCTTGCCGTCGCGGATGATGATCATGCCCTTGGTGATCGTGCCGTGCGAGGCGGTGAGGATCGTCGCATTGGTGATGGCGACGAGCTTGGCCGCGGCGGGAATCGGGATGTTGAGCGCACCGGCGCCGTTCCATCCGTCGTTCGCCGCCGTCGCGCCCTGCTGCGCCGCGAGCGTCGACGCGCCGGCGACGAGCCCCGCGAGCAGCGTCAGCACCGTGCCGGCGCGTCGTGTGAGCGTGTGCGTCATGGCGTCTTCTCTCCAGTGAAGGTCGCGTTCCCCATGGGTCCGAGCGCCACCGATCCGCTCACGCGGTTCCCGGCGACGTCGCCGCTGAACTCCAGCGTCAGCTGGTTCCCGCCCATGTTCATCGTCGTCGAGAAGGTCATCTTGTTGCCGCTGAGCTTGCCGTCGGTCACATCGAGCTCACCCATCGGGCTGCCCAGCTTGCCGCTGAAGCTCGTGCCGTTCTGCTGCAGCGTGAGCGTGGCCGGCTGCGAGCCGTTGGGCGAGTCGATGTTCAGCCGCCACGTGCCGCCCACCTGCGCGGCCTCGGCGGGCGTCCCCGGCCCGCCACGTCCAGCGCCCGGGCCACCGGCACGCCCCGCCGGAGCGGCGGGTGCGGCCGCGACGTCGAACTTCGCGCCATCGATGAACACCGCGCGCACCTTCGCGCTGTCGCCCAGCACGTTGCCGCCCTCGGTGACGACGAGGTTCGCGATCTTCCCCGCTTCGATGGATCCCATCGCACTGCCGAGTCCCGCGAGTTCCGCCGCGCGGATGGTCACGGCCTGAAGCGCCACGTCGGCGGGAAGTCCCGCGGCGATCGCCTTGCG
>CAIRBD010000360.1 GCA_903876745.1 uncultured Gemmatimonadota bacterium | reverse complement strand
GACCCAATCGCTATGAGCGCCATCGCCGACATCTCCGCCCGCGAAATCCTCGACAGCCGCGGCAACCCCACCGTCGAGGTGGACGTGGTGCTCGACTCCGGCGCCCAAGGCCGCTTCGCCGTCCCGTCAGGCGCGTCCACGGGCGAGCACGAGGCCCTCGAGCTGCGCGACGGCGACGCCAAGCGCTACGGCGGCAAGGGTGTGCGCAAGGCCGTGAAGAACGTCGAGGCGCTCATCGCTCCTGTGCTGCGCGGCCGCGAAGTGAGCGACCAGCTCGAGATCGACCGCGCCCTCATCGCGCTCGACGGCACGAAGACCAAGTCCAAGCTCGGCGCCAACGCGATGCTCGGCGTGTCGATGGCCGTGGCCCGCGCGGCGAGCGTGGACTCGGGCTTCCCGCTCTATCGCTACCTCGGCGGCCCGATGGCGCGCACGTTGCCCGTGCCGATGATGAACATCATCAATGGCGGCGCGCACGCGACGAACACGGTCGATCTGCAGGAGTTCATGATCGTTCCCGTGGGCGCGCCGAACTTCGCCGAGGCGCTGCGGATGGGTGCCGAGGTGTTCCACGCGCTCAAGAAGGTGCTCGTGAAGGGCGGCTTCGCGACGGGCGTGGGCGACGAGGGCGGCTTCGCGCCGAACCTCAAGAGCGATGAAGACGCCATCAAGGTGATCCTCGAGGCCGTTGCGGCGGCGGGCTACGAGCCCGGCACCGACATCTGCCTCGCGCTCGACTGCGCCGCGAGCGAACTGTTCGCGAAGGGGAAGTACACGTTCAAGAAGAGCGGCGCGGGCACGAAGAGCGCCGAGCAGATGATCGAGCTGTACGACTCGTGGATCAAGAAGTACCCGATCGTGAGCATCGAGGACGGGCTCGCCGAGAACGACTGGGCCGGCTGGAGCAAGCTCACGGCCGCGCTCGGCGACCGCGTGCAACTCGTGGGCGATGATCTGTTCGTGACGAACCCCGAGTTCCTCGGGCGCGGCATCGAGGAGGACGTGGCGAACGCGATCCTCATCAAGCTCAATCAGATCGGCACGGTCACAGAGACGCTCGAGACGATCGAGATGGCCAAGCGGAACGGCTACCAGAACATCATCTCGCATCGCAGCGGCGAGACCGAGGACACGTTCATCGCCGACCTCGCGGTGGCGACGAACGCCGGGCAGATCAAGACCGGCAGCGCGAGTCGCACCGACCGCGTGGCGAAGTACAATCAGCTGCTGCGCATCGAGGCCGAACTCGGCGACAGCGCGGAGTTCCCGGGCGGCGCGGTGTACGGGATCGATGGTTAAGCCGAACGCGACGTCCGGCGCGGCGGTGGTGAAACGGGCGCTCGCAGCGCTCGCCATCATCGCCGCGCTGGTGTTCGCGGTGCAGGGCGGGGAATGGGGGACGCTCGATCTGTGGCGTCAGCGCGGCCGGCTCGCGCGGCTGAAGGCGACGGTGGATTCACTGCAGCACGAGGTGGATTCGCTGAAGGCGTACAAGAAGGCGCTGGAGAGCGACCCCGTGCTGCAGGAGAAGATCGCGCGCGAGGAGTTCGGGATGGTGCGCGGGAACAAGGAACTGCTGTACCGGTTCAGCGATTCCGCAAGGCGCGATACGGGTGTGAAAAAGGGGCGGTAGCGCTTGACTGAGGGGCGCACGGGGCTAGGTTTCACTCATCGACGCGGGGTGGAGCAGCCTGGTAGCTCGTCGGGCTCATAACCCGAAGG